>CAYMWA010000004.1:17917-36861 GCA_964393795.1 uncultured Roseivirgaceae bacterium | reverse complement strand
CGGGGATTGCAGCAATCCGAGCCGAACAAATTTCGGGAGGAGGACCTGCGTTCGGAGGAGATGATCATTAACATCGGACCGCAGCATCCATCCACACACGGGGTACTGCGGTTGGAAGTGCTGACCGATGGTGAAGTCATCCGCCATGTGGTCCCGCATATCGGGTACCTGCACCGTTGTTTCGAAAAACACGCCGAAAGTCTTCCTTACAACCAGGTGATACCGTTTGTCGACCGGCTCGACTATGTCGCGGCCATGAACTGTGAACACGTCTATGCGATGGGCGTAGAGCGCATGCTCGGCATCGCCGGACAGCTACCGGCGCGGGTGGAGTATGTTCGGGTGCTCATGGCTGAAATGAACCGCATCGCCTCCCACTTTATCGCCATCGGCACCTATGGTATGGATATGGGCGCCTTCACGCCCTTTTTCTGGCTAATGCGCGATCGCGAACACATCCTGCGGCTACTCGAGTGGGCAAGTGGTGCGCGGATGCTCTACAACTATATGTGGATAGGCGGACTGTTCTACGATCTGCCCGTCGGCTTCGAGAAACGCTGCGCAGAATTTATCCAATATATTAAGCCCAAACTTGCCGAGCTTGAAGCTATCCTGATCGACAACAAGATTTTTGTCGACCGCACGGCGAACGTGGGCGTGCTTCCGCTCGATTTAGCGATCAACTGCGGTGTGACCGGGCCGATGCTGCGCGCCTCGGGTTTGCGTTTTGACTTGCGTCGCGTCGATGCCTACTCCGTCTATCCCGAACTTGACTTCGACATCCCTGTCGGGGAAGGAAAGATGGGTGCGGTGGGTGATTGCTGGGATCGCACCTGGGTGCGGATGCAGGAAATCTACGAAAGCGTGAAAATTGTTGAACAATGCCTCGAGCGCCTCACGACCGATCATAAGCGCACACGCGACTTCGATCCGCAAGCGTTCGTTCCGAAGAAGATCCGCCCCAAGGCACAAGATTTCTATATTCGCGGTGAAACGCCAAAAGGCGAACTCGGATTCTATTTCCGCGCAGATGGCAAAAGCGATGTGCCCTTCCGTTGTAAATGTCGCTCGTGCTCTTTTGTGAATCTGTCGGTCTTGCCTGAAATTGCGAAAGGCATTTTGATTGCCGACCTGATCGCCATCATCGGCACAATCGATGTAGTCATGGGCGAAGTCGATCGTTAGTAAGTAGTAAGTAGTAAGTAGTAAGTAGTAAGTGGTGAGTGGTGAGTGGTGAGTGGTGAGTGTGGTGCGTCAACCCGACAGGCACTCGCTTTCTGCTTAAAACTTAAAACTTCAAACTTAAAACTTGAAAGTGATGCGGATTTTGAATACAAAACAAATCAGGGAACTCGATGCGCACACAATCACGCACGAGCCAATCGCTTCGATCGATCTGATGGAACGGGCGTCGCGTGCTTTTGTCGATTGGTTTACGCCGCGTGTGGACATCACAAGAAGAACCGGCGTTATTTGTGGCACGGGCAACAACGGTGGCGACGGGTTGGCGATCGCGCGCATGCTGCACAACTGGAGTTATCCGGTCAAGGTGTGGATAGTGAACGGGCAAAATGCGGGCACGACGGATTTTAGAACAAACGCCGACCGGCTTCCGAAGGAGGTCGAGGTCAAAGAACTGAACAACGAAAATGAGACGATCTCCTTCGGTGACTGCGAAGTGTTGATCGATGCCATGTTCGGATCCGGGCTTTCGCGTCCCGTGGCTGGAATTCATGCACACGTTATTCGCGCGATGAACGCTTCGTCGGCCCTTCGCATTGCGGTAGATATCCCTTCCGGGCTCATGGCTGACGGGCCATCTTCCGGCGCCATTGTAGAAGCGCACCATACGGTCTCCTTTCAACTTCCGAAGCTTGCGTTCATGCTCCCTGAATCCCATCCTTTCGTCGGTGAATGGGCGACGGTCGGCATCGGGCTTGACAAGTCGTTCATCAAGGCTTGCGAGACGCCTTACTTTTTCACGCGTCTCCGCGACGTAACGCGGATCCTGAAGCTGCGCTCGAAATACGATCACAAGGGAACCTTCGGCCATGCCCTGCTCGTTGCAGGCAGCTTTGGCAAGATGGGTGCGGCAGTGCTGGCCTCCCGGGCGGCCCTGCGTGCAGGCGTTGGGTTGTTGACGGTCCACGTTCCCCGATGTGGATATCCCATTCTCCAAACCGCCGTGCCTGAGGCGATGGCAGAAGTGGATGATCATGAAAATGTTTTTTCGCTCGCGCGGAATCTGGAGGCGTACAATACCGTGGGCGTTGGTCCCGGACTGGGACGGCATGCCGACACTGTCCGGGGCCTGGCCACGTTGATGGAGTCTTTTGGCCGGCCAATGGTATTCGATGCCGATGCGTTGAATATCCTTGCTGAAAACCGCCATTTGATGACGCTTATTCCTGCCGGCAGCATTCTCACACCCCATCCCGGCGAGTTCAAGCGATTGGTGGGCGAATGGAAAAATGACTTTGAACGCCTTAACATGCAGCGGCAGCTGGCCTCGTCGCTTAAATCCGTTGTCGTCTTAAAGGGCGCCCATACAGCCATCGCATCGGGCGAAGGGCAGGTATTTTTTAACTCGACGGGAAATCCCGGGATGGCTACTGGCGGCACCGGCGATGTACTGACGGGAATCGTGACCGGCCTTTTGGCACAAAATTATTCTCCTCTGCAAGCGGCTATTGCCGGTGTTTTTCTACACGGCAAGGCGGGCGACCTCGCGGCGAACGAACTGGGCGAGGATTCGATGGTCGCCTCCGACCTGATCGCGAATTTACCAGAAGCGTTTCTCAGCGCGCTGCGGAAATAAATATTTACAAGTTTTTTAAACTTTTACCCGCTGTATTGCATCTAAGGGGTAAAATTGGCCGATTTGCCGGAAACTTTGGTGTGAATTTTGTCGTATACCAGACAATAAGGAGATATCGATATGCGTTTTTTCAGGTTGGTTTTGGTGCTTTTGTTTTTCTCGGCTGCTGAGCTGACGATGGCGCAATCCCAACCGGATATGAATCCGCCGGCCAACCAGGAGCTTGACCTTTCAAAAACGGTACATTTATTTCCCAATCCTGCCACAGAATTTATCGAGGTTCAATTCGACCAATTCCCGGCAGCAGATGTCGATCTTACCGTTCACAATATCATTGGCAACGAATTACCGGTCGAATCGGAAGTTATCGATGAGCATGTGTTGCGCGTCAAAGTCAAAGAACTCGCACCGGGGTACTACCTGTTGGCGGTCAAGAACGAAAAATCCAAATTCCGCGGCACGTATAAATTTCTCAAGCGCTAGCGAGCAGGCTCCGTAGTTTTTTCCCAAAGCGTTCAATCTCTTCTTCAGTCGTATCAAAGGAACACATCAGCCGTACTTCGTGGCAGCGCTCATTCCAGACATAAAAGAATTGCTCTTCCTGCAGCGGCGCAATAATGTGTTCAGGAAAGACGGCAAAGATCGCATTCGCATCTACCGGCTGGGTGATGCGCACTTCGGGCGATTTCCGCAGTTCGGTGGCAAGTAACGCTGCCATCCGGTTGGCGTGTTCAGCATTTTGTTTCCATAAATCATCGGTCAACAAGGCAAGGAACTGCGCGGCGATGAAGCGCATTTTCGAGTGCAGCTGCATGGCCTGCTTGCGGAAGTATTTAAGATAAGTGGCGGCATCGGGATTGAAAACGATCACGGCCTCGCCAAACATCATCCCGTTTTTTGTTCCACCAAAGGAAAGCACATCCACGCCGATATCTTTTGTAAAAGTTTTGAAGTCAACCCCCAGACTGACTGCTGCGTGGGCGAGGCGCGACCCGTCCATGTGAAAATACAGGTTGTATCGACGCGCCAGGTCGGACAGAGCGGCCAGTTCATCAACGGTATATACCGTTCCGTATTCGGTACTTTGCGAAATAGAAATCACGCGCATTTGCGGATGGTGCTGATCACCGATTCGCTGAATCTTCTCTTCGACCGCCCGCGGGGTTAGTTTTCCGTCGGGTGCCGGCACTGTGATCAGTCTGCAACCGAGAAAGTGTTCCGGAGCGGTTGATTCATCGACATTAATATGGGCGAGTTCGGCGCAAAGCACCGCCTCAAATGAACGCGTAAGGGTTTGCAACCCGAGTACGTTGGCACCTGTGCCGTTGTAGACGAATGCCACTTCCGCGTCGGCGCCAAAGAGCTGTCTGAACCTGGCGATGGCTGCCGCCGTCAGCGGGTCCGCACCATAGGAAGAAGCATGTCCGGTGTTGGCCTTCATCAATGCCTCCATCACCGCCGGGTGTACCCCGGAGTAGTTATCGCTTGCAAAAGATTTGTTGTTCATGACGGGAAAATTAGCGGTAAGAGAATTAAAATCCCTATTTTGGTTACTTAATCTTTGAGCGCCTATTAATCCTTTGCATGGTCAACATTCTGGTTCCAACCGATTTTTCCCCGCTATCCAAATTTGCTTTAAAGTACGCTATTAAGATCGCCAACACACTTGGGGGGAACATCACGGTTTTGCACATCATGACAATGACGCGCGCCCTCCGCTTTACGATGATGGAACGGGTGTTGCCCGCCAATAGCGACGTGCTTAAGTCGGCGGAGCGTGAACTGGAGACGCTTATCAAAACACTTTCCGAGCAGTACAAGTCCAGCAAGACGATTAAGTATCATGTAGTGCGCGGAGCCTACTTTCCGTCGACACTTTTAAGGGAGGCACGCAAACTGCGTTCGGGATTAATCGTGATGGGTACACGCGGCGCCACCGGGCTGACGCGCGCGGTGCTCGGCAGTAACACGAATTCCGTCATCGAGGTAAGTCATGTTCCGGTGCTGGCCGTTCCCGAGAAGGCGGAGTTTAAGGGATTCCGAAATGTTGTCTATGCCTCCGATCTGAGCAATCTTGAGGAGGAGATGGAAATCCTGATCCGATACATCGAGAAATTCGAATCGACCATCCATCTCGTGCACATCATCCCGCCGGGAGGTCAAATCGACGTTGTCGAAAAGGAGATCGAAGCTGTGCTGCGCAAATTCGACTATAAGGATATCATTACACTGGTGCTGGTCAACGATGACCTCGATTCAGCACTCGACCAGTATGTGCAGGTATCCCGGGCTGATGTGCTTGCGATGTTTACCCACGAACTCAGTTTTTTCGAGAAGGTATTTGATCGCAGTACGACCAGAAAGATGGCTTTCCACAGCCGTATCCCGCTCCTCGCATTTCGACAGACCCAACCCGACCGCGGTTTGTAATGTTTGGTCCGCGAGGAGCTGGTCTCCCGACCGGTCGTCAGAATTCGGCGTTGCCGGGATACCGCGGGAATGGAATTACGTCGCGGATGTTGGTCATGCCGCTCACAAACTGGATCAGCCGCTCGAAGCCAAGGCCAAAGCCACTATGCGGCGCAGAGCCGAACTTGCGCAGTTCAAGATACCACCACAGGTCTTTTTCAGGAAGCTGAAGTTCGTTGACGCGATTGCGCAGGCGGTCATAGCGCTCTTCGCGTTGGGAGCCGCCAATGATTTCGCCAATGCCGGGGAACAGTACGTCCATAGCTGCGACGGTTTTTCCGTCTTCGTTCTGGCGCATGTAAAACGATTTGATTTCCGCCGGATAGTCATAAAGGATGACAGGCTTTTTGAAATGCTTTTCGACGAGGTATCGTTCGTGCTCTGATTGCAGGTCCACGCCCCACTTGTCAATGACAAACTGGAATTTCTTTTTCTTGTTGGGCGTTGAATCCTTCAGAATCGAAATGGCCTCCGTATAGCTCAGCTGTTCGAAGTCATTTTCCGATACAAACTTCAAGCGTTCGAGCAAGCCCAGTTCACTTCGTTGTTGTTGGGGTTTTGCTTGTTCTTCCTCATGCGCGCGCTTGTCGAGAAACGCCAGGTCTTCGGCGCAGTGCTCGAGCGCATAACGGACCAGGTACTGTAGGAACGCCTGGGCCAGCCGCATGGTTTGCGTAAGATCGTAAAAAGCCATCTCGGGTTCGATCATCCAGAACTCTGCGAGGTGACGGGTGGTGTTCGAGTTTTCCGCGCGGAACGTCGGGCCAAACGTATAGATGTCGCCCAGTGCCAACGCATAGGCCTCGCCTTCAAGTTGACCGGATACCGTCAGATTGGTATCGCGGCCGAAAAAATCTTCCGCATGGTTGACATTCCCCTGATCGTCGCGCGGAGGATTTTCAGCGTCAAGTGTCGTGACCCGGAACATCGCGCCGGCACCTTCTGCGTCGGAGGCAGTAATGATGGGCGTGTGGATGTAATAGAATCCCCGGTCGTTGAAGAACTTGTGGACAGCAAAGGCCATCGCATGGCGTACGCGCATCACTGCTCCGAAAGTATTGGTGCGCGGACGTAGGTGCGCGATCTCTCTAAGAAATTCGAGCGAATGTTTCTTGGGCTGCAGTGGAAACTTTTCGGGGTCGCTGTCGCCCAGGATCTCCAGTGTGCTTACCTTCACTTCAACCGGCTGACCCTTGGCGGGCGAAGGGACGAGGTTGCCCCTTACCGACACACATGCCCCGGTGGTAATGCGCTTTAGCACGGCGGGGTCAAGGTGTTTGAAGTCCACAACAGCCTGGAGGTTGCGGATGGTTGAGCCATCATTGATGGCGATGAACTGGTTGTTCCTGAAAGTTCTGACCCAGCCCTGAACCAGCACTTCCTGGTTTTCAGGGGCGGTGGCCAAAAGGTCGTTTATCTTGATTCGTTCCATGGAGGTTAGTAACAGACTGCCGGTCCCTCAAACGGGAGGGGATCGCAAAAAACGAAAAATCCGGGGGATTTTCATAGCCGCGGTCCAATATCCGCGGGGGCGTCCCTACTTTTAAGGAAAAGTTTCAGAAGCCGGCCGAATTGATAACTTTGTGGTGGAAACGTATTCGTAGTCGAAACAACAATGCAAAAACTAGGCTTAAATCAATCCTTACAACAAAAGCTGTCTCCCCAACAGATACAGTTCATCAAACTGTTGCAGGTGCCGACTGCCGAACTCGAGAGCAGGATTGAAGAGGAGTTAGAGACCAACCCTGCGTTGGAGGAAGGCGAAGAAAAGGATGGTCAGGAAGACGTCAATGCGGAAGAGGAGCATGCCGAATCGACCAGCGAAGACGAGATTGATATCAAGGATTACCTGCAGGATGATGACTACAGTGGTTACAAAATGCAGGGCGATGGCGACGACGAAGAGGACCGGGAGATGCCGATACCGATGTCGACATCATTGCATGAGTTGTTGATGAACCAGCTCGACTTTCTGGGCCTCAATGAAAAGGAATATACCATAGGTAAACAACTTGTGGGCAGCATTGAAACTGACGGTTACATCAGGCGCGATCTGGAATCGATTGTGAACGACCTCGCCTTTTCGCAGGGTATTGAAACCGAGGTGGAAGAAGTCGAACGAATCTTAAAAAAGATTCAGACATTTGATCCGCCGGGCATTGCTGCCCGCGACTTGCAGGAATGTTTGCTGTTGCAGCTCGACCGCATGGACAACGGGCACAATATTGATGTGGCCGTTGCCAAAAAGATCATCACGGAGTGCTTCGACGAATTCACCAAAAAACACTATCAGAAAATACAGAAGAAACTGGATACGGAAGATGAGGACTTTGTAAAAGACGCCATCGAGCTCATCATCAAACTTAATCCCAAGCCAGGTGGTGGTGCCACGGCTTCTATGGTGAAGAACCAGTACATTATTCCCGACTTTATTCTCACCAACAACAACGGCAAACTTGAGCTGGCGTTGAACAGCCGCAATGCACCTGAACTGCGGATCAGCCGGTCGTACACCGAAATGTTTAAAGCGTATGACAAGAGCGACAAGAAGGACAAGAAACTCAAAGAGGCGGTGAGTTTTGTCAAGCAGAAGCTCGACGCCGCCAAGTGGTTTATTGATGCTATCAAACAACGCCAGCAAACGTTGCTGCGCACGATGCGTGCGATCGTCGACTTTCAATATGAATTTTTTCAGGAAGGCGATGAGACCAAGCTCAAGCCGATGATTTTGAAAGACATCGCGTCTATGATCAACATGGACATTTCAACTGTTTCCCGCGTAGCGAGTAGTAAAGCCGTGCAGACGGACTTCGGGATTTTTCCGTTGAAGTATTTCTTCTCGGAAGGAATCTCTACGGATTCCGGCGAGGAGGTAAGCAGTCGGGAGGTCAAGCAGATCATAAAGGATATTATTGAAGGCGAGAACAAGAAGAAACCGTATTCGGATGACAAACTCGAAAAGATTCTGAATGAAAAAGGATACAACATTGCCCGTCGCACTGTGGCGAAATACCGGGAACAATTAAATATTCCGGTAGCGCGCTTGCGCAGAGAGCTGTAGGTATGTGGGCACGTGTTCTTTCGGTCGTCTTTCATCCGCTGTTTATACCGACCTATTTTTTCTGGTTCCTGTCCCGCGTGCTTCCCACCTCCCTTGAGCCGGTGAGTGTAGCATTGCATACGAAGTTCATTATCTTTATTTTCCTGGTGACCTGTGCTGTCCCGATGATCAATGTGGCTATCTTCAGGATGTTCCGGACAGTCCGCTCCTATGGTATGCCTGACAGGCGGGAGCGATTGATGCCTTTTGTATTTATCTCGCTGATCTATGTCGTTGTCACTTACCTGTTTCACCTTCACGGCCGCATGAACCTCAATGACAATTTCCTTAAGTTTATGGTGGTGATCGATATGCTTGTGGTGATCGGTACAATTGCGACGTTTTTTTTCAAGGTGAGTATTCACAGCCTGTCCATTTGGGGATTGATCGGCATGTTGGTGCCCCTGATGAAGATCACGGAGGTGAACACGCTTTTCTACCCTACCCTCGGCGTCATTGTGCTGGCAGGGTTCATAATGGCGGCTCGCCTGAAGACGGGGGTTCACAATCCGCGCGAAGTGATGTGGGGTGCCGTGCTGGGATTGGCCACCAGCGTGACGGGCATGGTGTTGTTGTTCTGAAACCATTGCAATATGGATACATACAAATTCCTGCGCGCCGTCCATGAGGGCGGACTGGCCACCATCACCCTGAATCGTCCGGAGGTCTACAATGCACTCAACGATGAAGCCACTTTTGAATTGCAACGCGCACTCACTGCCGCGGGGAAGGACGAGGCGATTCGCGTAGTCGTACTGACCGGCGAGGGAAAAGCTTTCTGTGCCGGGCAGGACCTGAAGGACGCATCATCGGCGGATAAGCGGTCGCTCATGGAATCACTTCACAAAAGGTACAATCCGATTATCAGGGCGATACGGAACATGCCGAAGCCGGTTCTTTGCAGGCTCAACGGGGTGGCTGCTGGCGCCGGCGGTGGAATCGCACTCGCCTGCGACATGGTCATTGCCGCAGAAGAAGCCAGGCTCGTGGAGGCATTTGTCAATGTTGGTCTGGTTCCTGATTCCGGCGTTTCATTTTTTTTGCCACGCACGGTCGGAATGGCCAAAGCTTTTGAAATGTGCGCTATGGGAGCTCCCCTCACTGCGGCGGAGGCGGTCAAACTGGGATTGATCAACCGCGTGGTACCCGCCGGGCAACTCGATTCGGTGATGAAAGAATTCACGGACTATTTTCTGAATGCGCCAACCAGGGCGATCGGTCTGATGAAGAAAATGCTTCACCGATCAGCCAACGCAACGCTCGAAGAGACGCTGGAGTATGAAGCCTGGTGTCAGGAAATTGCGGGCCGCACGGAAGACCACCGGGAAGGAGTAGCCGCCTTCCGGGACAAACGCAAGCCGGTGTTCAAAGGTGTCTAAAAAAAAACGTCCTGCGACAGCAGGACGTTTGGTCATTAATTTCAGGAACATGTTATTTTGATTGACCGGTTTCCCGGTTTGCACCGCGCGACGACCCCGGAACAGGGGATGTGCTTCGCGAGGTCGTGGTATCAGACGGCGTATGCATCGCAGTTACGGGTTGTACCCGGATCCGGTTCTCTACATTTCTTACACCCGAGATAGACTCGGCAAGGTCCTCCGCTCTCCGCTTGCTGCTGCGATGATCGACATGTCCGGAGAGGGTAACCTCTCCTTTGCTTACGGAAACCTCTATGTCGGATGCATCGATGAACGGGTCGTCGCTGAGACGATCGTTGATGTCTTCCGTAATGCGTTCGTCGGAACGCGTGTAGTTGCGCGGTCCGCGTCCACGATGGTTTTGCATCCGGTCATATTCCCTTCTGCGTTCCGCCTCTTCGTCGCCGAACCAAGACGACACTTCATCCGTCGTCTTGTCCCACCATGAGCGTTCCTCCGTATCGCCGCTGCCAAAACCGCGGTTGCCAGAGTAGCGGTTGCCGTAGTGATAATCCGAATGACCTCCGCGGCGACCGTAGTATCCCCCGGTGTCACCACGGGAAAAACGGCTTTCGCCATAGGGGAAGTTTTCTTGTTGCCCGTATCGGCCTCTGTCGCCATAGCGGTCGTAGTTGCCACCACCCAACCGGTTTTCCCTGTTTTCATAGTCACGGCGGCCCATGCCCTGGTGTCCGCGATCGTAGAGATCCCTGGAGCGTGTTGCATAGTCGCCTCCGAAGTCAGCATATGCCGAACTCAATCCCCGACGACCGGTGTCATCGCCATAGTCCGTGTCGCGGTAGCGGGTATAAGGTCGCTGGTAGCGGTCGTAATCACCCTCGCGGCTGGTGTACATGTCGCGCTCATAGCGACTTTCCCAGCCACCCTCACGGCCACGCGTTCCGCCGCTGTCGCGGTAGCCACGGTTCTCCGAAATGGTGTAGTTGGGTTCTTCGTCATACTGCTGCCCGGGATGCGTATCCTCGTTCCATCCAAATTGTTGTCGATATGCATCCCTTCGGTTACGATTGTAATCTGCCATAATTCGTGATTTAATAGTTTCTGAAATGCACGTAAGAATGGATGGGTGTAACAAAATTGTGCCGTACGCGATGACGGGTAGTAGGACAGATGAGAACGGAAGGGGATGGGCTTACACCCATCCGCATCCTATTCCAGTCCGATCATCATGAACGCGCCCCAGTAGATTGGTTCGGGATATTCGACGCGGAGTTCTTTTTTGGCATCGATAAAACTTTGGCGCAAGTCTTTCGTGTTAAGCCATTTCTGATAGAACCTCAACATCAGCTTTTGCGTGGCCTGATCGTCGACTTTGAACATGCTCATGATGAGCACTTTGGCGCCGGCCACCAGAAACGCGCGCTGGAGTCCGTAAACGCCTTCGCCGGCTTCAAGTTCCCCCAGGCCGGTTTCACAGGCGCTGAGGACTACCAGGTCGGTTTTGTCGAGATTCAGACTCATTGCTTCATAAGCGGTCAGTATGCCGTTCTCGATGTTGTAGTTGTAGTCGGTTTTTTGGAGCAAGTCACCGGCTCCTTTGAGCAACAGGCCTGTGCGCATGAGTGGATTTCGCGCCAGCAGCGCATCGCCGCCCTCAATTGACTTCTTCAGCGTTATCTCTTCCGTCGGTCGATACAGTCCGTGTGTAGCGATGTGGAAAATCCGCGGGCTGTCCATCGCCTTTATCCGGTCTTCGGCCGCGGCCGTTTCGACGAACTCGGATGTCACCCAACCTTGTTGGTCAAGGAGAAACTGCACCTGGCTCACTTCCTTCTCAGTACCCGGGAGCGGTGCGATGGTTCTGCTGTCAGCAGAAGCGGTCAGGTAAAAGGTCGGGTTGCCGAACATCGTCGCCGTATTCTTGTCGGGGGAGGGACGCGACTTTACCTTCCGGAGGTAGATATCTTTTGTATTACTTACCAGGATAATGTTCGCATTGTCGAGAATATAGCGCCCGTCGGGTGTGGGGATTGCTTCCAGGTTGATCTGGTTGTAGACGCCGTCCGCAGAAAGATACAGCGCCGCCGCCTGGCCGATCTCATCGGCGATGGGCTTCCAGAAGACATTGTAGGAATACTGGTCGGCTACTTTTCCGATGATGCAATTGCGATAGTATTTAAAGTACCGCGTTTCCATGTTCTTGCCGTCGCTGAGAACGATCGCCTTCGGCTTCGACATATCCCTGGTCACATACAGGGCCGCATAGATAACAGAATCGGTGAACGTGTGATTGAAATAACGGTAGCGTACCATCTCCATGGCCACCTCATTGGGGCCGAGTGATTTCTTGACGTCTTCGAACACAATGCGATGCGTCTCAAAGTTCTGCCCGAACAATTCCGATTTCTGGCTGAGTTCTCTTTCAAGTTGCTCAACTTCCTGAGTGAGCTTCACCGGGTCAATTTCATTTTCGGCGAGATCGGCAGGGCTCATCGAAAGCGCAATTGTCAGCAGCTCTTTCTTGTCTACCCAGTCGCTGTACTGCGCCTTGAGTTGTTCGTCGGTGCTGTTCATGATGCGCTCACGGATTTTGATGGAGGAGCTGAGGAGCAGCGCCTTGGTCATCAGCTGCGCATTATATACCCGGCCTGTGAGGTCTTTAAAGTCTTCGAGGTTGCTAAAGGCAAGCGTATTGTAAAACTCAAAATCCCCCTTGATGGTATTCCAGTATTTGGCCTTTTCGCGTTCACTCAGTGCCGGGAAGTATTGACGGATAAACGTCTCATAATTGGCGAGCGCCTGTTCGATCAACCTTTTCGATCGCTTGTAGTCTTTACGCATGTAGTACACCTTGCTGAGCTTGCTCAATACTTTGACGTACTCCGGATGATTCACGCTAAAGAACTTCTCGTACAGGTCCTTGGCTTTGTTGTAGAACTCTTCCGCGCGATTGTAGTTTTTCAGCTGGTAGTAGACATCGCCGGTAAGGCTGTAGATGCCCGCCGCGTTGATGTTGTTTTTCGTGCCCGTTTTGGTTCGCCAGATACTTTCCGCCACCGTGAGCGAATTGAAGGCGATGTCGTAGCGGCCCTGTGAAATGTAGACCACGGCTACATCTTTCAGGATTTCCGCATACTGCGGATTGTCCTTGCCGAGTTTTTCCGCCATGATATCACGCGCCTCGACCATTATTTTTTCGACTTCCGTTTTGTCGTCGCCCCGGTGAAACTTGATCAGCGCCAGATTCGCGAGCGATTTAGCCACTTCGATGTGGTGCCGTCCGAACTGGTGCTCCTGGCTGGCAAGTGCCTTGGCGACGTTTTGACCCGCCTTTTCATAGTCGCCCAGCGTGTAGTTGATGTCACTCAGCAGCTTTTGCGTCGGCGCTGTCTTGGTCGAATTTTCGCCGTAGATCTGTACGGCAAGTTCGTTGGCGCGGCGCGCAATCCGGTCCGCCTCGGTGTAGTCGCCTTTTGCCAGCAGGATCCTCCCTTTGTTTACCAATGGATCGATCAGATGAAGCGAGTTCTTTCCGAAAAGCGATTCGTATTCGCTGATCAGGTTGTCGAGCATTTCTTCAGTGGCCCCATAGTTGCCAAGCAGAATATAGAGGCGCGACAACTCGCGAGCTGTGGTGAGTTCATCACCGATCGGTACCGATGATTTCGAGATCAGCTTTTTCGTTCGAACGAGGTTTGTCTTGGCCTCATCAAATAAGCCCTTAATGCCAAACAGAATGGCTTGTGTTTGCAGTGCGCTGATGTAGGCAGGCGTGTATTCCACATAGTCGCGGTTGTGTTTCAGGTCGATCACCTCTAGCGCCTTGACGATGTTCGCTTCCGCCTGATCGTATTCGCCCAGCTTGAGCTGAAGTTTGGCAATGTTGTCGAGCTCCATCCCGTAAAGGATATCGGTGTCTGCAAACTTGTAATTCGCGGCATCTTTGGCTTGGGCTAGTGTTTTTGACGCAAGCTCGTATTGATCTGTCAGCTCATACCAGTGGGCGATGTGATTGAGGATGTCGATGAGGTCCTTGTGCTGAACATCGATCTCCTTGGCGACCAGTTTGAAATAGCTCTCCTCGTATATTTTTCCAGCTTCCTCGATTTTGTTAGTATAATCAACGTAGTAGTTGGCGAGCGCTATTTTGGATAGGTGATATTCGGGTGAATTTTCCCCGCACAATTCCTTCTTTATTTCCGCCAGTTGATTGAGGTAGGCCTCGGCATTGCCATACCGGCGTTCGGCAATGGCCACCTGATAAAGGAATTCCAGGATGCGCGTTCGTGTGTGGTAGTATTTCGGGAGGGACTTTGAGGTGATAACCGCCACAGCGTCATTTTCGAGGTTGCGGGTCTTGTCACGCGAAAACTTTGAGTTAAACTCTACTGCCTTCAGGTTAACCTGGTGGAGACTCTGCTTGGGATACTGCTTGTCGATCATCTTCTCATACTCAAGCTTGATGTTCAGGTACCGCGGCCTGTTTCCTTTTTTCAGCAGATATTCGATATAGCTCAAGTAGATCTCGTGTGCGAGCGCATTGGTGGGCTCGGTTTTTCGCTTCAGGTCATTCAACAAACGGTCATATTCCAGGTCCTGCTTGCTACCGTTTTCCTCCAGGGCCTTCGCCCAGCGATAGCGATATTCGACTTCCGCCAGACTGGTTTCACCCATGTAGCGCTTTTTCCCTCTGAACCAGCTTTCAAGTTCGCGAAAGGCTGCATCTACGTCGGGGTTTTCGGCATTTGCACCCGGCACGGAAATACGGCCTTTTTTCGCGTAAGCGAGCCCGAACAGGGTCTTCAGGTGGGCATATGCGTTGAAACGTTCGTAAATTTCCGACTCGTCAAGGCGATTGGTCTTGATTTGTCCGTCGACCACCACGGTCTCCCTGTCGACTGCGCGCGCGGCGAAATATTGTTCAACGCTGGCGAGCACCTCTAATGCTTCGTTCGCAAATCCCTGACCGATCATCGCCTCTGCTTTTATCAGGGCAATTCTTCCCTTGAGTGCATCGGTCGTCAGATCCGTTTTTGCAAGTAATGCCTCCGCTTCTTCCACATAAGCGCGCGCCAGTCTGAAGTTTCCGTATTCATTGTAAAGTTCCCCAACATCAAGCAACGTGCCCGCATAACTTGCGCTCGTTTCACCATACGCTTGTTTGCACGCGTTGAGTGCATTCTGGAGGCTGGCGTCAAATCCGTCTACCATTCCGCTGGCCAGATTCAGACGGGCCTCGCGGACATAAAATTCCACCATGTAGTTCGCTCCTCCCGAACCCTTGTCAATGGTACTTTTGAATTTCTTCAGTGTCTTCAACGCCTTGCTCATGCGCCCAGCCTTATAGTAGCCGTCAGTCTTGCGCAAATATTTGTCGAGCTTTTTATTTTGCGCTAAACCGTTTGGAACAGCGAGCATACACAACAGCACGGCGAGGATTGAATACCGGATGACTTTCATGGTTAAGCAGTTTTTTACAAAATCAAAGTTAAAAAATAACCGGCGATTCGGAAGGGGCAGTGAAAGAATAATGTAAGGGGGTAAAACTTCCGGAATGACACAACATGTCAGCGATAGTTTGCTAAACTTGCGATGTAACCGTTTCATCTTGGGAAAAACTTTCTCCGTATACCGAAGTTCCGCGGGCAGTGGTAAAACCCGTACACTTGCCAAAGCGTACCTCCGGCTGGCACTGCAATATCGGGCCGATTATTTCAAACACATCCTTGCTGTGACCTTCACCAACAAGGCGTCACAGGAGATGAAAGACCGTATCCTGGAATACATCGATGCCTTCGCTAAAGGGGAGGGGGGATCGCTTGCCGCCGCACTGCAGTCGGAACTCAAGATGGACCCGCAAACCTTCCGCCAGTACAGTCAGGAAGTGCAATCCACCCTGTTGCACAAGTACGACCACTTTGCGATCAGCACGATCGACGCGTTCTTTCAGAAGGTGATTCGCGCCTTTATTCGCGAAGCCGGACTCGTGGGCGACTACCGCCTGGAGGTCGATCAGGATGCCGTTCTCGAAGACGTTATCGACAACCTGGTGAGTGAGTTGGGAACCAACAAGGAACTGACAGACTGGGTAGTGGAGTTTGCAGGGGAGAACCTTGAAAACGAGCGATCGTGGGATGTACGCCAAAGCCTGATCAGATTTGCGCACGAGATCTTCCGCGAAACATTCAAAGACGTTGAAGACACGGTCAACCAGGTGACAGCGCAAGTCGATTACTTCCGAACCCTGCGCAACCGACTGTGGAAAGTAAAGGCTGCTTTTCTGGCCGACGTAACCCTTCCGGCCCGGGAATGTGCACAGGCCCTTCGTGAAAGCGGCTATTCCATTGACGATTTCAAATACGGCAAGGGTTCGGGCTTGCAGTCGTTTCTTGAGGGCAATGCCACAGCGCGAACGGTCGGCAAGTGCAAGCCACCTGGTGGCAGGGTGAAAAATGAATTTACAGTTGCCGAAAACTGGCCGGGACGGAAGTGCGCTGACCCTGCCGGACTGGTGGCGCTCGCACGTAAAACGCTCGTGCCACGCGTTGAAAGGATGGTCACGGCGTTTGAAGAAAACTATACGGCTGCATTGAGCGCCGAGGTGGCCTTACAAAACATGTATGTGTTCGGTCTCATTACGGACATATCGCGTAAGCTGAAAGAATACAAGGACGAGAACAACGTCATGCTGCTGGCGGATGCACCAAAGTTTCTCAACGGCATCATCCGCGACAGCGACACACCCTTCATTTATGAAAAAGTCGGGTCGTTTTTTCGAAACTTCCTTATTGACGAATTTCAGGATACCTCGGGGCTGCAGTGGCAAAACTTTCAGCCCCTGATTGTCAACAGTCTTGATCAGGGACATCAGAGTCTGATTGTCGGCGACGTCAAGCAGGCGATCTACAGGTGGCGCGGTGGGGACCTGAACCTGCTTCAGGAGAAGATCGTCGACGTGGTCGGCGACGACCGAGCGGAAGTGTATGAACTGGTCAGCAATTATCGGAGCGATGCTGGCGTGGTGGCGTTTAACAATGCCGTGTTCGGCAGGGCAGCGGAAATTCTTGCAACGGATGGGGTAGGGGCAGCGGTGGGCGCTTACGCGGATGTGACTCAGCAAACCTCATCACAGGCGGAGGGTTTTGTGGAGATTACCTTTCTTCCCGATGAGAAAAACGAGGACCATCCCGAACAAACCCGGTCGTGGAAAGCATTGGCCATGGAGCGTATTCCCAAGACATTGGAAACGCTTCAGGAAAATGGTGTGTCTCTGAAAGACATCGCCATACTCGTGCGCAGAAACGACGAAGGTCAGCGCATTGCGGCCTTCCTCCTGCAATATAAGAATTCGCCAGAAGCGAAAGCCGATTGTGCCTATGATGTTGTCTCGAATGAATCGCTACGCGTAGATGGTGCCGGATCGGTGAACTTGTTGCTTGCCGCGATGCGGTACCTGTTAAATGCGGAAGACTCCATCGCGCGTGCACAACTGGCGTATGAATTTGCCCGACTGCACGAGCCGGAACGTGAACTGTCGGAAGTGTTCACTGTGACGAATCAAGCTGTCTTCGAGAACAACCTGCCGCCGGCGTTCACGAAGTCAAAAACAGCGATGAAAAAGCTTCCACTTGTCGAACTCACCGAAACGTTGATTGATATCTTCAGGCTCGGGCATGTTGCGGGCGAGTTAGTGTACCTCCAGACATTCCAGGACCTGGTGCTCGAATTCAGCAACCGCGAACGCAACGACCTCGGCGCCTTTCTTGAATGGTGGGAAATCAACAGGAGCAAGAAGAGTATTCAGGTGTCCGGGGAAGTGGACGCTGTGCAAATTCTCACGATTCATAAATCCAAAGGATTGCAGTTCCGGTATGTGCTCATTCCCTTTTGTGCATGGTCGATGGATCACGACAGCTGGCAGGCGCCTAATCTGTGGGTGCAGTCCACGGAAGGGCCGTTCGCAGAGGCGGGATACCTCCCCGTTCGTTATGGATCGAATCTAAAGAACACGTTTTTCTCGTCGTACTATGAAGAAGAGCGCATGAAGACGGCACTCGACAATCTCAATCTGCTCTATGTCGCCTTCACGCGTGCCGAATCAGGCCTGATCGTGTCAGCGCCCTGTGAAGACAACCATGCCACCCGGGGATCCATCGCGAAATTGTTGTATGACAGTATGAACGGTGAACCGCAACTGGAGGGCTACTGGGACTCGGGCCGGCGGGCCTGGCGCAAAGGTACGATTGCAGCGCCACCCGTGGAGAACGAGCGTCGGATGGACACTGTGCAGCTGTTAAATTACCTCACTTCGCCCTGGCGCGACAAACTGGTGATCCGCCAGTCGGGGGCACAATGGTTCGGTGCTCAAATGGATGCGCAAATGGAGAAAGCCAGTTATGGCATTCACATGCACGCCGTCCTTTCGCGTATGCACTACAGCGATGACGTGGCCGACACGCTGTCGCAGATTGTTGTTGAAGGATTGATTACCGAAGATGAGCGCGCATTGATCGAAGCACAGCTGGCGTCGCTGATGGACGACCCGCAAATTGCACATTGGTTTAGTCGCGAATGGGAAGTCCGGACAGAAGTACCGATACTCTTACCCGATGGGCAGGAGCCACGGATTGACCGGTTGCTGACGCAAGGCAAGCGCGCAGTGGTCGTCGACTTCAAAACAGGTGCACACAAGGCAAGCGACGAACAACAAGTATTGCAGTATGTCGACATCCTGCGGAAGATGAACTACACCGAAGTAAACGGCTATCTGCTCTACATAGGAAAAAACGAAGTGGTCGAAGTGAAACGCAGCGGAAGACCGCGGATGGTGACAAGGAGACGTGATGACGATCAGTTGGAACTGTTTTAGGTTGCAGGCTCGAGCCCGAAGGGCAACTTCCCGGAAGTTCAGAACTTCCGGGAAGTTGAACCTGGTTGCAGGTTGCAAGTTGCGGGTTCGAGCCCGAAGGGCAAACTTCCGGGAAGTTCAAAACTTCCCGGAAGTTGAACCTGACTAACGGTTGCAGGTTGTTAAGTTACGGTCATCCGAAGGATCGGCGTTGTCCCGACCATCGACTATCGACCATCAACCATCGACTATCGACTATCGACTATCGACCATCGACCATCGACTATGGACCATTTTAACCGATGAAAACATTTCTGGAAGAAGTAGCGG
>CAYMWA010000004.1:0-17817 GCA_964393795.1 uncultured Roseivirgaceae bacterium | reverse complement strand
ACCATCGACTATGGACCATTTTAACCGATGAAAACATTTCTGGAAGAAGTAGCGGAGAAAGTATATCGGGAAACCCCGAACCTGGAGAACGTCACCGTGGTGTTCCCAAACCGCCGTGGCGCGCTGTATTTCAGAAAACACCTGAGTGCGTTACTGAAGCGTCCTGCGTTTGCGCCCTCCGTGGTAACGATCGAAGACTTCATCGCCGGCTTTTCAAACCTGAAGGTACCTGACAAGCTCGTGCTGATTGCGCGGCTTTACGATGCTTATCAGCAGATACTTGGTCCCGACGAAGGTGAACAATCACTCGACAGTTTTGAGAAATTCTATTTCTGGGGTGAGATGTTGTTGCGCGACTTTGAAGAAGTCGACAAGTATGAAGTGAATGCGAGGTTGCTTTTCATGGACCTGAGCCACCAGAAAGAACTTGACGCAAACTTCGATTACCTGACCCAGGAACAACGGGATTTCCTTATGAACTTCTGGAGCAATTTCGACGTGAGCGACTCTCCCAATAAACAGCGATTCGTCAGGGTGTGGCGTCGGCTTGGCGACCTGTACGATCAATTCAAGATGGACCTCACCGCCCGCGGGTTTGCCTATCAGGGCATGCTTCAGCGGCTTGTTGCGGAGCAGTTGTCTACGGTCGTCCCTACGAAGATGCAGGAAGGGGCACGGATTGTCTTTGCGGGTTTCAATGCGCTGACAACCGTCGAAGAAAGGATACTTTCTTTTTTTGTCGAGCGATACGACGCCAGGATTTGTTGGGACACTGACACCTACTATCTGAACGACGATCGGCAGGAGGCCGGCGATTTTTTCCGCGAGTATCAACAAAATCCCGTACTGGGAAAAACATTTGAAGCCAACGCTCCTGATCATTTGCAGAAGAAGATCACGTCCGGAGCGGAAATCCATCTATACGGTGCCGCGCAACCCGTGGGCCAGGCGAAACTTATGGCGCAGGTGCTGCGGGCTGAATTGGAAAAAGGTCTCAATCCCGAAGAAACCCTTATTGTTCTGGCCGACGAAAACCTTCTGTTGCCGGTTCTGCATGGCGTAGCCGGTGAGGTGGAAAACCTGAACGTCACCATGGGCTTTCCACTGGGGAGCACATCCTTCTTCAATTTTATCGAGCTGCTTATTGAATTGCAAATATCGCGGAAAGCGGATCACTTCAATCACCGCCAGGTGCTCGCTTTGCTGGGGCATCCTTATGTCGTCGCCGCCGATCCGGTCGCCGCGCATAACAAGAGAAAGGAAATCCTCAATGAGAACTGGGTGCATATTCCCGAAAGTTATCTGGCAACGCAGGTGCCACTTCACCGGAAGATCTTCCAGGGAGTGGGTGCTGCTTCTCCATCGGTCAGTGCGGACCTCATACGCTATCTGCAATCGATCATCGAAGAAGTGGGCGGATTGTCGTCGCTTGGCGCTTTCGATAAAGAGTATGCGTTCTATTTTTTGAAATTTTTCAATCAGCTCGACGCGATATTGAATCCCGACGGCGTCGGCGAAGGAGAGGTGACGACCGGTGACCATGCGCCCGATGTAAAGCGCATTAAATCCTTTTTGCGACTGTTCAGGCAGCTTGTGCGAAACCAGAAGATTCCGTTTCGCGGTGAGCCGTTGAAAGGGCTACAAATCATGGGGGTGTTGGAAACGCGCAACCTCGACTTCAAGAATGTATTCATTCTTTCCCTCAATGAAGGGGCCTTTCCTTCTGCTGCCAACCAGGGATCGTACATTCCCTATAACATCAGGAATGCCTATGGCCTTCCGACGCTTGCACACCAGGATGCGATGTACGCGTATCTGTTCTACCGATCACTTCAGCGCGCCGAGAATATTTTTCTTTTTTACAATTCCGAAACCGACGTCTTGGGGCAGGGGGAGATGAGCCGATACGTGCAGCAGCTGCTGTTTGAGTCGGGCGTGAATATCCGACAACACGTACTGCATAACGCGGTTCAACCACAGGGTATTACGCCTATTGTTGTGGAGAAAAGCAGGGAGATACTGCAACTCCTGGAGAAGCTCAACGAAGGGAGTCCGCATCGTTTCAGGGGCATGTCGCCTTCTGCATTGAACAGCTACATCGAGTGTCGCTTGCAGTTTTATTTCAGGCATGTGGCGAAAATAAAGGAGCCGCGGGAGGTGGAGGACGAATTGGATGCGCGCGTACTCGGGAATTTTCTGCACAACGTCATGGAGCTTTTTTACAAGAACCTTACGGCGCGCAAGGGAACCACACTGATCGGGAAAGAAGACTTTGCCAATGCCGGCCCTGCTATCGACCGGCTGATCGACCGCGTCTTTATCGAAGCGTATAAACTCAACCCCGACAAACCCGTGGTCTACGCGGGACAGCGGTTGGTGGTGCGGGAGATTGTGCGTCGCTTTGCTACACGCATTGTGGTCATTGATGAAGCGCATACGCCGTTTACCATAGAGGCGCTGGAAAAAGGCGACCTTACCTATCGGATGAAGATCGAGCGACCGCCCTATGAGGTGATCCTTGGTGGAAAGATTGACCGCGTCGACAGCAAGGACGAAGCGATACGCGTGATTGACTACAAGACCGGAAGAGACAGCCTTGAATTCGAAAGCATAGCCTCGTTGTTCTCCCGGGATGGCAAGCGAAACAAGGCCGCATTTCAAACCTTACTGTACGCGTTAATGTACGTTCACCACCACAACAACCACGCGTACGAGCGCGTCGTCCCTGGTCTGATCAACCGGATGAATCTTTTTGACGAAGGATTTACATTCGGGTTAACAATGGGCAGTCACCCTGTGGAGGATGCCCGAGCGCTCTTTCCGGAATTTGAAGAGCGCCTGAAGGAACTGGTTGAGGAGCTGTTCGACCCGGCGCAACCTTTTGACCAGACAACTAATACCGATGTGTGTCGCTATTGCCCTTACCGGGAGATTTGTTACCGGTAATGCGCGGTTACGTGCAAAACAAACGAATTCGGGCGGCGTCGGGCATAAGTTTGGCATATTTAAGTTTGTACGTATGTTCATACATATTATCTTTGTTCCGGCCGGAGGAAAAATCCGGCAAATACACCTGAACTGAAGAAGCACTTAATTTGAACGTATATGGGTATTGATACAGCCGCTGTCAAGAAGAAGGAGCCTTCGACAATGGCGTTTGTGATGAAAGTTTCGATCGTGGCTGCATTGGGCGGACTCTTGTTCGGGTACGACACGGCAGTGATCGCTGGCGCAATTGGTTTTCTGGAGGAGCGTTTTGCGCTGTCTCCGGCGATGGTCGGGTGGGCGACAAGCAGCGCCATTTGGGGCTGCGTCATCGGCGCCATGTTTGCCGGCTACCTCAGCGACAAAATCGGGAGGAAAAAGACGCTCATTATTACGGCCATTCTGTTTTTAATCTCTTCAATCGGCGCCGCAATCCCGAACAGCCTCACGGGCTTTGTGCTTGCGCGGCTGATCGGTGGCCTCGGAATTGGCGCGGCGTCTATGTTGTCACCGCTCTATATTTCAGAGATTGCTCCGGCGAAAATCCGCGGGACACTTGTCAGCCTTTATCAACTGGCCATTGTGATTGGTATCAACCTGATCTACTTTGTCAACCTGAAGATTGCCGAATTGGGCGATACTGCATGGAATGTTGACATGGGATGGCGCTATATGCTTGGCTCCGGCGCTATTCCGGCATTTCTTTTCCTGGTGCTGCTTTTTCTCGTTCCGGAAAGTCCGCGATGGCTGATGAAAAAGAAACGCACGGATGAAGCACTGGACACACTTGAGCGTGTGAACGGGAAAACACGTGCCCAGGAAGTGCTGCGCGAAATTAAGGAGGCACTGTCGGCGGAAACCGGTACCATACGTGAATTGTTCAGTCCGGGACTTCGCATGGCGCTCATCGCGGGCGTTGTGCTGGCCTTGTTTTCACAGATTACGGGGATCAACGCCATCATCTATTACGCGCCGGAAATTTTCAAGAGCATCGGCTTTGGTGCCGAGTCGGCATTTTTCCAGACAGTGCTGATCGGCGTCATCAATACATTGTTCACGTTTGTTGCCCTGTGGCTGATTGACCGGGCCGGAAGGAGAACACTCTTGCTGTGGGGTGTTTCCGGCATGGTGGTCTGCCTGCTCGGGACGGGCCTGTGTTTCTATTTTAATGTCATCGAGGGGCCGTGGCTGCTCATCTTCATCCTTGGATATATCGCGAGCTTCGCTTCTTCACTCGGGCCGATACCCTGGGTGATCATGTCAGAGATCTTCCCTACCAAAACGCGCGGAATTGCCATGTCATTTTGCACGCTGGTGTTGTGGATAGGCGTCTTGTTTATTGCACAGTTCACGCCAATCCTGCTCGAGCACCTCGGCGGCGCCTTTACCTTCTGGCTCTTTATGGTGAACGCCATCATCCTGCTCGTCTTTGTGTGGCGGATGATTCCGGAAACGAAACAGCGCACACTGGAAGAAATAGAACGAAGCTGGAAACGCGGGTGAGCGATGCCCGACTTGAAAAATATTATGAGTTCCAATTTTGATAAAACCCCCTCTCTTGTTGTCAGTGAAAGCAGCGATGCATGTACGACGGGATGGACTGCCATTTGTGATGAACTGAACCGCGTGCATGGCGGTACCGGGAAGCGGCGTATGGTTGTCGTCATCGAATGCTATCACGGCGTTCTCGACGATGAAGTAGAGAAGGCCTTTTGCGATTTGTTGCATCATCAGGCCTTCTTCAATACGTGCCAGGCCTTTAAGCCCGAAGAAGAGGTGGCGAAGATGGTCTATCCCGATGTCACGGATGACCGGACATTTGGCGTCATGACCCATCTTCACCTTGCCGATTTCTTTGCTGAAGACAAACTATCGGATTTGCGAGCGGCGATGGAGAAGGTGACGGAGGGCGTTGTCGTCATCTACGGGGTCGGAGCTGCGCACGTTGCCGGCCAGTGGGACAGTTTCGTTTACCTCGACATGGCGCGGTGGGAAATTCAACTTCGCATGCGCCGGAAGCAGGTGAGCAACCTGGGCGTGAATAACACCGATGCCGGCTTCTCCGCGCTATACAAGCAGGCGTTCTTCGTCGATTGGCGCGTGCTCGACAAGCACAAGGTAACTTTGATGGACCGCTGGGACTACGTGATCGATACCAACACCGCTGGCAAGCCGGTGATGATTCCCGGAGCGGTGGCGCATGAGGGACTTGCGTTGGCGGCGCATCAGCCGTTCAGGGTCGTGCCGTTCTTCGACCCCGGACCATGGGGCGGTCAATGGCTCAAAGAAGTCGCTGACCTCGATCGGTCAGCCGTGAATTACGCCTGGGGATTCGACTGCGTTCCGGAAGAGAACAGCCTGTTGCTGAAGTTTGGCGACGTTACGTTTGAGATGCCGTCACTAAACGTGGTACTGCGACATCCACAATCCCTGCTGGGAAGCGAAGTGTATTCCCGTTTTGGTGCGGAATTTCCGATTCGATTCGACTTTCTGGATACGATCGATGGCGGCAATCTGAGTTTGCAAGTGCATCCGACAAGGCAATACATCAAGGAGCACTTTGGAATGGCGTACACGCAGGACGAAAGCTACTACATGCTTGAAGCGAGAGACGATGCATGCGTTTACCTCGGGTTGAAGGAGGATGTGAATCCAACGGCGATGATCGCCGATTTGAAAGCAGCGCAAAATGGCGGGCAGCATTTTGAAGCGGACAAGTACGTCGAGAAATGGCCTGTAAAGCGGCACGATCATGTACTGATTCCAGCCGGCACTGTTCATTGTTCAGGCCGGAACTCGGTCGTGCTGGAGATCAGCGCTACGCCCTATATTTTTACTTTTAAATTGTGGGATTGGGGGCAGGTAGGACTCGACGGGCGGCCGCGGCCCATCAATATTGAACACGGTGAAAAAGTGATTCAATGGGACCGCAGGAAAACATGGACGCAGAAAAATCTGCTGAACCGTATTCAAAAAGTGGCCGAAGGTGATGGATGGGTGGAGGAGCAAACCGGGTTGCACGAACTGCAATTCATCGAAACGCGCCGTCACTGGTTCACGAAAAAAGTGACACACAACACCAACGACGGGGTCAACGTGCTCAACCTGGTATCGGGCAGAGAAGCGTTGATTGAAAGCCCCACCGGTGCGTTCCAGCCCTATGTGCTGCACTATGCCGAGACCATCATTATCCCGGCTGCTGTTGGCGACTACACCATCAGGCCGTATGGTGAATCCGAAGGAGAGCGGTGCGCCACACTCAAAGCGTTCGTGCGCAAGCTTTGACTTTTGCCCGCTTGGAACTAAATTGCCTGGTGATTAACTATGACCGCAAAAAGTAAGGACTCCAATAACGGGATTGATTTCCGCATTGATCACAACAGCCACATTCCGCTGCACATTCAGGTAGAAGACCTTCTTCGCAAATTGATTGATCAGCCCGAGTATCAGAATGGCAAGCTGTTGCCCAAAGAAGTAGAGTTGGCCAAACGGTTGGGCATCTCACGTAACACTATACGACAGGCTACCAACAAGCTGGAACATGAAAAGCTTTTGTCGCGAAAGAAGGGTGTGGGCACCCGTGCCATCAAAAAGACCGTCACAACGCGCCTGAGCAATTGGTTGAGCTTTAGTGGCGAAATGCACAGCAAGGGCATTGCATTCGTTAACTACGATCTAAAAGTCGATTGGGTGAAAGCAGATGAGGACACGGCTGCGGCGCTTCAGGTGGAGAAGGGTAAGAAAATTCTGCGCATGTCTCGTCTGCGCGGCCTCGACAAGGGGCCATTTGTTTACTTCGTTTCCTACTTCCATCCACGCGTGGGCCTGACAGGCAAGGAGGACTTTTCGCGTCATCTTTATGATATTCTCGAGCAGGACTACGACACGATCCCTTCCGTATCCAAAGAGAAAATTAGTGCCATGCGGGCGACAGCCGAAATCGCAAAGCAACTTGGCATTAAGAAAGGGGACCCGGTCCTGTTCAGGAAACGGCTGGTGTGCGATCCCGGCGACCGCCCGATCGAATACAACCTGGGCTACTACCGTGCCGACAGCTTCACCTATGAAATAGACATCCAGCGATAGCCGGCGCGTCACTGTTCTTTCTTCCTACCGTTTTATTACCGCGTCGACGATCGGATAGTGCCGTAAACCCGCCAGGTCGTCCCCGTTGTTTTCCGCATCGATGATTCCTTTCCCGTGCTGGCGGCACGATTTTTTCCGATTACAGTCGTTGACGTTTAAATGAGAATTCTATGGTAAACGACATCATAGTGACGCGCAGCGTTGTGTTGGATGCGAGCCCTGAAAGGGTATGGGAGGCGCTCACTCATCCCGGGATGACCAAGCAGTATCTTTATAATTGCGAGGTGGAGTGCGACTGGATGGAAGGAAGTACATTGAAATGGAAGGGCACCTGGGACGGCAAAGACATCGACGAAGAAGGAAAGATATTGGCCATTGATCCGGGACGGATGGTGAAGTATTCCGGGTTCGACAAGCTTGTGGCCGGCGACAAGTCGCGTGAAGGAAGTGTCCAGATCACGCATGAACTTGTTCCTTACGGTACCCGAACAAAGCTGCTGACAACGATTGAGCATTTTGAAGGCGACGAGAGCCGTGCTGCGATTGCTGCGGAGCAGTGGGATTTCGACATCCTGCCTCGCCTCCAGTCGCTGGTCGAAACTACTTTGTAGCCGCTGCCGCACGCTCAGCCTTCTTCATCAGCGCTTTTATTCCCCGCAGCGGAATGAGAACCCAATCCGGCCGGTTGTTGAGTTCATAGTTCAACTCATAGATCGCCTTCTCAAGCAGAAAGGTGGTCAGCAGGATCTCAAAATCTTCCGGGTTGTGGGGAATGAGTGCGCTGTCTTTTACCGTCTCTTTATAGGCCTTCATGAAGAATCCGCTCATGTAGTGGTACCACTGTTCGACAAATGGAATCAGCGTGTCCACATCTTCGGCCCTGATATGGCTGTCGAGCATCAGGCTGCCGTAAGCGGCGTAATGGAATGAACGTACCATACCGGCAACATCGCGCATCGCCGCCCGCTTTAATCGCCGCTCGCTGTAACTTCTTGCCGGCTCGCCTTCAAAATCGGTGATGACAAAATCTTTGCCTGTAAAGAGCACCTGACCAAGGTGATAGTCACCGTGAATTCTAATCTTGAGGACATCTATTTTCTTCCTGTATATTAGTCGAAGTACTTCAAGGATATCATCCTTCATCATGAGCACTTCTTCCGCCTCTTGCCTGACATCAGGGGCGAGCTTTTGCAGGTTCCGTGATTGGTTCAGAAAAGTACCACGGACCAGCGACTGCAACCCGGCGTACAGTGATCGCTGGTAGTGCAGTGAATATGGCTCTGGCCTGAAGTCGGGAAATGCATTTCCCGAAGCCAGTGCGAGGTGCATTTCGCCAGTGCGAACGCCTAACAGACGCGCCTGCTCTGCCGTCGATGCGTCGATGAGCTCCTTCAACTCTTCAGGGATCGCCTCGTAAGCGACCGGCTCGATCAGTGTGCCCAACTTTTCGCTCGGGCTGGCAGCGCTGTTGTTGACCAGGATGTTTTCGTTATAATCGTTGAGGCGGTCGAGCATGGTTACCCAGGCGTCGCCACTGCTTTCGATCATCTCCTGCATCATCGCCACCACCAGTGAATCGTTTTCATAGCGCCATTCGATTGAGCCGACAAATGCCGGGATATGGTGAAAGGTCGTGTGATTCGTCAGGAAGCGGATGATCTCCAGGTCAGGATTGACGGCGCGGTCAACCTTGCGGAATACTTTCATGAAGAATGCGTTTCCATACACGAGCGATGTGTTGCTCTGTTCCCCGGAAAGGACCCGCGGCTTGAGGTTTTCCTCCGGATCCATCCGCGAAGCGATATCCTTACTTCTGAAGACCAACTTGCTTTTTCCCAACTGGATTTCTTCATTGTTCGCCATCAACTTCATCAGCGTTTCCTGGAGCGGCGCACCATACAGCGCATCATACAGCACACCCTCGGCCCCATCGATGTTCATTGTTGCGATCACCGCTTTCGGGCAACTTTCGTGAAGTTTCAGCGCGAGCGGCTGGTGCGCAAAGGCCACCGGCAATTGGTAGATGTCCGGCAATCCACTTTGATAGGAAATCTGTATCAAAAAGAAGATGGCGCTATTCTCGGGTAAGGCTACTTCAGCGTGGTTGATGATTTCCATATGTTCGATCGCCCTTCCTTTGCCGCCGAACCAACGCAGTTGCATCATGTACGACGGGAGTATTCGCGACTCAAGCTTCGCCAGCACCTCCTTGCTCAGCAACGCTTCCCAGCTGTTCACTTCAAGCAGGGGCAAGACGTTGTGTTCGGTGCGCAACGTGTGGCTTTCTTCCATGATGAACCATTGACAATCGTGGCCACCGAGTGTCATAAAATAGGGTGTGTCACTCTTCACCACCGGAAATTTGTTTTTGCTGAACACTTCTACCGGATTGAACCCGCTATAGGCTGACAAGTCAAGCTCGACCGGCTGCGTATAGCGCGAGAGGTTGACAACAACCAGCATGGTTTCCGATTCATATGTTCGGGTGAAAGCTAATATCTTCGGATTTTCAGAGCCGATAAACTTCATATCGCCGCGACTAAACGCCTTAAACTGTTTCCGTTTGTTGATGAGGCGTTTCATCCACCACAAGAGTGAAGAAGTGTTCCAGTTTTGAAGTTCTACGTTGACGGCTTCATAGTGATACATCGGATCAAGGATCACGGGCAGGTACAGCTTGTGCGGGTTGGCCTCGGAGAATCCGGCATTCCGGTCCGATGACCACTGCATCGGCGTGCGAACACCATCTCTGTCTCCAAGATAGTAGTTGTCGCCCATGCCGATCTCATCGCCGTAGTACAGTACCGGAGTTCCAGGCAGGGAAAACAACAGGTAATTCAGCAGCTCGATTTTTTTTCGGTTGTTTCCCATCAGCGGTGCCAGGCGGTGCCTGATGCCCAGGTTGATCCGCGCCTTGGGGTCTTTCACATACACCTTATACATGTAGTCACGTTCTTCATCCGTTACCATCTCGAGTGTCAGCTCGTCGTGGTTACGCAGAAAAATCGCCCATTGACACGTGTCGGGGATCGCCGGTGTCTGGTCATAAATATCTGTAATCGGATACCGGTCTTCCGTCTGCAATGCCATGAACATTCGGGGCATCAGCGGGAAGTGGTAGTTCATGTGGCATTCATCGCCAGTACCGAAATACGCCGCCGAGTCTTCCGGCCACATATTGGCTTCCGCCAGGAGCAGGGTACCCGGATAGTGTTCATCGACATGCATACGCAGGCGCTTCAGAAAGAAGTGTGTCTCCGGGAGATTCTCACCATTGGTGCCTTCCCTCTCAAAAAGATAGGGGACCGCATCAAGGCGGAATCCATCGACTCCAAGCGCACACCAGAAATCGATGATCTTGAACACCTCTTGCTGAACCAGTGGATTATCGTAGTTGAGGTCGGGCTGATGATGAAAGAAGCGATGCCAGTAGTATTGTTGTGCCTCGGTATCCCATGTCCAGTTCGACGATTCGAAATCCTGGAAAATAATCCGCACATCCTTGTATCGGGTTGGATCGTCGCTCCACACATAGAAGTCCCTTTCAGGCGATCCAATAGGTGCCCTTCGGGCCCGTTGGAACCAGGGGTGTTGGTCGGACGTGTGGTTGATGACTAATTCGGTGATGACCTTGAGCCCACGCGCATGTGCGTCGTCCAATAGCGCCTGAAACTGGGTGAGGTCGCCGTATGCCGGATTGATGGAGTAGTAATCGGCGATATCGTAGCCGTCGTCACGAAGGGGAGAGGGATAAAAAGGCAGCAGCCATATCGCCGTAACGCCGAGGTCCTGGAGGTAGTCGAGCTTTTCAAGCAGCCCCGCAAAATCGCCGATGCCGTCCCCGTTGGCATCCCTGAAGGCCTTGATGTGAACTTCGTAAATTACGGCGTCTTTGTACCAGTGGAGTTTGTCATCTAACATAGGACCGTCTGCCATTCGTGAAATCTTTTCTTTTCTGCGGGAAACACCAGGTGGCTGCTGCCAAAACGATTCGCCAGGAGCCTGCCGGCCTTGCAAAGGGATAAAATTGTGTACCAAAGGCGACTGTGGTACATCCAAAACTAACACTTTTTGGGATTCTGCGCAGATTGGCCGATGGATGAAAGAACCGCGGCACGGCTTAAAAACGCGAGAAAGCGAGCCATATAGCAACTACCGGCACTTAGTGTACGGGACGGGACCTTCGGATGAGTGTGAAGATGATCATGTAACGTTCGTCCACCGGGAGCACCTCCATGTTGCGAATGATAGTCCAGATCCGGTTTCCATCGGGGGTTTGCGCTTCAATTTCGTCCCCTTCCTTGTAGTGGAATACGTTGTAGTCGTCAGGCACGAGCAGCATCTTGGTGATAACGGCCTCGTCTCTTTTCAGCGCCTCCAGCTCCTCCTCTGTGAGCTGACCGATGATAAAACCCATGCGGTAAGGGTCCATGAGCTGTGCTTTAGAAGTAAATATGCACCGTTCTGGTAAGGTAACTTATGGGACCGAGGTAAACTCCGCTGCCGGCAATATTTTTCGGGGAATGAACAATAGGGTATTTGTAAAGCAGGTCTGCCGCATTACCGGTATGGGCCTACGCGCACATGTTCGAGGTTTATCTCCGACACCTTTACAAGTGCGCCATCTTCGAACATGGATTGAAGCGCGTCAAGCGGAGTACGTTTGTCTACGGGCTTGTAGTTCAGGTAATCCTGAAAAAGAATGCCGCCTTCTCTTCGCGGATTGACCGCCTTCCGGAAACGAAGTCCACCACCATCGGTCTCGAAGCTGTAGGCGAGATAGTCCATGGTGTTTTTCTCCTTGTGGAACCAGTACAAGTATTCGTCTTCGTGTGACGCGTCGTCGCCGTCATCCGCGAAGGTGACACGGACGACATTATAAGGTTGTCCTTCGAAGGTGGTTTCCTCGATCCACTCTTTGCGTACCGCGTCATCATTCAATCCGAAAGGCAGGAGTGCAAAATAGATGACCGAGTTGACCGATCCGGTAAATGCGTTCCTTTGCTTTTCGCTGAGGTCGACGACTTCACCATCGCGGTAGCGCGTCAGCCCGTTGTTGTCGAGCACGTCTTTGATGCTGACACCGGTAGAATCCATAAATGCGCGCGTATAGGTGAAGATTCCGCCGTTGCGTGCTGCCGTATAGTGGCGCTCGCGAAAATCGAACTCGAGGAAAAAGGATTTGAAGGCAGGTCCACCGTGCGCCTCAATGGCTGCATCGACAAGCTGTTGGGCCTTCTGATCGCCACAGCCGTACATGGTTAGTAAGCAGCAAACAGCGATGACCGACCGGAGCGGCCGGTGATGAAAAAATGTCAGGATCATTTCGGTTTTGTAATAGACGTGTGTGACAAACCCCAAAAATAGTGCATTCTGCCGATACAGCATGGAAACAATCGCTTCTTTACATAGTGATGGGGTAATCCACCGAAAGGGCAGAAATAATCCATGCAAAACAGGTAAATTCGCGTTTTATAAATAATAGGAGGGGCAATGATGAAGTGGGTGTTTGTTTTTCTTTTTGTGATTGGGAGCGGGACGGTCGAGGCACAGGTGCCCAAATTGGACCTCGACGGCCTTAGGTTTATGGCCGGTCAATGGATCACGCATAGCGCGTGGGGTGACATGGAAACCATTTGGAGTGAACCCATGGGGAATTGCATGATGTCGTCGTTTCGGTGTGTCAAAGACGGCAAGGTTATATTTTACGAGTTCAGTGTCATTGAGCAGGACGATGGCCCGCCGGTGATGAAGTTGCGACATTTTAGTCCGGGCAATATCGGATGGGAAGACAAGGACAAACCCTATGAATATCCATTGATGTTTCTGGATACAGACAAGGCGAGATTTGAGCGGCCAGACAAAAAGACGGCATTGACTTTCCACCGCACGGGGTCCGACAGCATGCAGGTAATCATCGAGCGCCAGGATGAACACGGGCGTTGGGTAGAGGATGTGTTTGACTATACCCGCGTCGAAAAGTCGTCGGATTTTTAATCATAGTCACATAACACATAACCTAATAAGCGAGTGATACCTGAACAGTTCGTTTCAGCGTCCAGGAACAAGTTCGAGGAGAACAGGAAATTTCTCGCGCAGCTGAAGAAGAAGGATCCGCGCAAGGTGGATGCTGCTTTTCATGCAGCGCACGAGGAGGTATTTGCAAATGTGGATTGTCTTCAATGCGCCAATTGTTGCAAGACCACCAGTCCTATTTTTTACCAACACGATATTGCGCGATTGGCAAAGGCACTTAGAATGAAGCCGGGTGATTTCATTGAACAATATTTGTACATCGACGAAGACGGTGACTATGTGTTAAAGAGCGCGCCATGTCCTTTCCTTTCCGTCGACAATTATTGCGACGTGTATGACGACCGCCCCAGGGCTTGCCGTGAATATCCTCATACGGACAGGAAAAAGATGGTGCAGCTCACCGGCCTCACACTGAAAAATACGCTGGTGTGCCCCGCCGTGTTAGCGATTGTAGATCGCCTGAAGCAAATACAGCTAAAATAAAAAAGGTACCGGGCGGTACCTTTTTTGATGTCTCGGTGAAGTGGTTACGCTACCTGCGCTTCCAGTTTCTGAGCCAAAACCGACTTGGGAACGGCGCCGATCTGTTTGTCAACGATCTCTCCTCCTTTGAATACGAGCAACGTCGGAATACTGCGGATGCCATAGCGGGCGGTAACGTCAGGATTCTCATCGACGTTAAGTTTGGCGATAACGGCCTTGCCTTCATATTCGCCGGCAAGTTCTTCCACTACCGGTCCAATCATTTTACAGGGTCCGCACCATTCTGCCCAGAAGTCAACCAGAACAGGTTTATCCGACTTGATAGCGTCATCAAAGTTGGCGTCGTTAAGTACAATCGTTTTGCCCATTTTTATAGTAATTTTAAGTTGTTCTAGCTAGAACACCAAAGGGTGCTCAAATAGTTCAAGGGCTCCCTGATTTTCAGGTGACCACCTCTACTTCCGCCACTTTTTTCATTTCCTTCACCATGTCGTTTACCGGGTTGACACGGAATTTTCGAGACATCAGTTCCAGGCTGATTTGTTCACGGTCATCCCTAAGCTTCAGATAGAGCGGCGTGCTGCCGCTGAATTCCTGGCAAAGGTCCTCAATCCGGCCGATCAGATCAGAGGTGATTTCCTCTGCGTTCAGCTGTAGTTGTATGCCTTTGCTTCGCTTGACACCGATTTCGTTGAGGAGGTCGATATTTCGGATTTTCATCTCGATGTTCTGTTGACCCCAAGTGTTTTTTATCACCACACCCTCGATGAACAGGAACCATCCGATATTGAGAAAGTTCTTGAATTTGAGATAATCCTCACCGAAAAGCATAAAGGACGTATTGCCCGTGTAGTCCTCCAGATAAAACTTGCCGAAGGGCCTTCCTGTTTTTGTGGTGCGATGTTCAACGCCGGTGACGATGCCACCTAGTTTTATTTCCCGCCCCAGCAGGCTTTCGAGTTCGTTCATCTGGTTGCACGCTGACGTGCAGAAGGCCTCCATTTCAAACCTGAAATTGTCAAGCGGATGACCGGAAATGTAGATGCCCACTACTTCTTTCTCAAGGTTGAGCTTTTCGATTTCACTGAAGGGCTCCACCGGCTCGACGCGTGGCTTCGGCATTTCAGTGCCCGTAGATCCGCCAAAGAGACTCGCCTGTGCGCTTTGTTCTTCAAGCTGCACTTTCGCGGCATACTTGATGGCCTTTTCGATCAAGCTTACATCGCCGTCTTTCGCGTAAACATACTGCCGGCGATGAAGATCGGTGAAACAATCAAACGCGCCGGAGAGTGCCAGGCACTCAAAGGTTTTCTTGTTTACAGAACGCTGGCTCAGTCTTTTCGAGAATTCAAAGATGTCTGTATACGGACCGTTGGTTTCGCGCTCGTGAATGATGGCTTCCACCGCGGCGTCACCCGCGCCTTTGATGGCGCCAAGGCCAAACCGGATTTCTCCCTCTTTATTGACCTCGAAATATTTGCCCGATTCATTGACGTGCGGGCCGAGCACCTTAATTCCCAGATTGCGGCACTCTTCGATAAAGAACGTTACGTTCTCCAGATTGCTTTGGGAGTGTGTTAACACCGCCGCCATGTATTCGGCCGGATAGTTGGCTTTGAGGTAGGCCGTATGGTAAGCAATAAGGGAGTAACACGTGGAGTGTGATTTGTTGAATGCATACTGGGCAAACGCTTCCCAGTCCGTCCAGATCTTTTCACAAACCTCTTTCGGATGGCCGTTCGCACTGCAGCCTGCGATGAACTTGTCCTTCATCTTGTCAAGCACTGCCTTTTGCTTCTTGCCCATCGCTTTACGCAATACGTCGGCATCGCCCTTGCTGAAGCCGGCGAGTTTCTGCGAGAGCAACATGACCTGCTCCTGATAGACGGTGATGCCGTATGTTTCGCTCAGGAACTCTTCCATCTCTGGAAGGTCGTAGCTGATCGGCTCACGGCCGTGCTTGCGGTTGATAAACGCCGGAATGTACTCCATCGGCCCGGGACGATACAACGCGTTCATCGCGATGAGGTCTTCGAACTTGTCGGGCTTTAACTGCCGGAGATACTTTTGCATTCCCGCACTTTCAAACTGGAATGTGCCGGTGGTTTCGCCTCGCTGGAAAAGTTGATATGTGTTGGTGTCGTCGAGCGGGATTTCATCGACCACAATATCGATACCCTTGCTTTTGAAAATATTCTTCAGTGCGGTCTTGATGATGGTGAGCGTGGTAAGCCCCAGAAAGTCCATCTTCAACATCCCTGCGCTTTCAACGACGCTGTTGTCGAATTGTGTGACCAACATCTCCGAATCGCGCGCTGTTGATACCGGAACAAAGTTGGTAAGATCGTCAGGCGTAATGATGACGCCGCAAGCATGTGTACCTGTGTTGCGAACAGAACCTTCCAGCACCACCGCCTGCCGGAGAACTGCTGCGCGCAGGTCATTGCCCTTCTTTATGTCTGCCAACTCCCTTACCTCGTCAAACGCGGTTGCCAGACTTGTGCCGGGCTTTTCGGGAATCATTCGCGCGAGGATGTTGGCATCACCCAGTGAAAGTTCCATGACGCGTGAACAATCGCGAATGGACGACTTCGCCGCCATGGTGCCGTAGGTGATGATCTGGGCAACCTGATTCTTGCCATACTTGTCGATGACATAGCGCAGAACCTTCTCGCGCCCTTCGTCGTCGAAGTCGATATCAATATCGGGAAGCGACACACGGTCGGGATTCAGAAAACGCTCGAACAGCAAATCGTATTTGATGGGATCGACGTTGGTGATGCCGATGCAGTAGGCTACGGCTGATCCCGCCGCGGAGCCACGACCCGGTCCAACACTGACGCCCATCTCGCGCGCCTTCGACGTAAAGTCCTGCACGATCAGAAAGTATCCGGGATACCCCGTATTCTTAATCGTTGTCAACTCGAAGTCAAGCCGATCGGTGATTGCCGGCGTCAGGGTGCCGTATTTTTGCTTCGCGCCTTCGTAGGTGAGATGTCGAAGGTAGTCGTCTTCGGTCTCAAACCCTTCAGGGATGTCGAATTTCGGAAGCAACACATTTCGCTCGAGGGTGTAGCTTTCGATTTTGTCGACAATTTCACTGATCGTGTCAATCGCTTCCGGCAGATCGCGGAAGATCGAACGCATTTCATCCTGCGACTTGAAATAGAACTGGTCATTGGGAAGTCCGTAGCGATGACCACGGCCGTAGCCGATGGGCGTCGACTTGAATTCACCTTCCTTAATACAAAGGAGTACGTCGTGTGCGTCCGCCTCCTCTTTGTCGAGATAAAACGATTCGTTGGCGGCAAAGTATCGAACGCCGTATTGCTTCGCAAAGCGGAGCAGGACTTCGTTGACGTGGTCTTCCTCAGGAATACCGTGGCGGTTCAACTCTACATAAAAATCGTCGCCGAAAAGCTGATGCCACCATTTGAAAGCTTCTTCGGCTTGCTTTTCGCCGACGTGGAGGATCAGGTGTGGTATTTCACTATTCAGGCCACCCGTTGTGGCGATAAGGTTTTCCCTGTATTGTTCAACGAGCGCCTTGTCAATGCGCGGGTATATCCCATAGAGGCCCTCGATAAACCCCAGTGAACTGAGTTTGGCCAGGTTGTAATAGCCGTCTTTGTTCTTGGCGAGCAACACCTGATTGTAACGCTTGTCGGGGTTGTCTTTTGTGAACTTGAGCTTCTTTCGTTCGTCGGCCAGATAGAACTCGCAACCGACGATCGCCTTGATCCCCTGATTCGTAGCTTCCTTGACAAACTTGAATGCGCCGTACATGTTGCCCAGGTCGGTGAGGGTCACGGCGGTCATGTCGAGCGATTTTGCTTTCGCCACCATTTGCTTCACATCCGGCGTCGCCTGCAGGACGGAATATTGCGAGTGCACATGAAGGTGGACGAAGGGTTTGTCGCTGCCGGAAGCGTCTGCATCGGTCAGGGAGTATCCTGCTTCCCGCTTGCGCGCGCGCCTGGTGAAGTTGGCGGCTTCGAGGTTCGGTTCTTCGTACTCAATTTCCGCCACCGGCGTGCTGTCGAAAGGGCTGATGACATTTCGCGCAAGCAATCCGAAAAAGCAGCGCGCCGTTGCAGCCACGTCATACGAGGCGTCGTGCGCATCGCCAAAATCTTTTCCAAAAAGTTTTTCATGCAGCTCGGTAAGGCGGGGCATCTTCAGACGCCCGCCGATGCCGCCGGTCAATTGGCAGAATTCCGTCGATAC
>CAYMWA010000003.1:74331-82273 GCA_964393795.1 uncultured Roseivirgaceae bacterium | reverse complement strand
ATAGTTCTTACGTAATTGAGGATTTGTGCCTCTTCAGCGTCCATGATGCACTTAACAAATAAAAATTTTCTCGCCAGCCGGAAGGTGTTCGCCGATGTCAATCCGCATTCAAACCCACATCGTCGACGTTGAGCTTGAAAATTTGCAGGTATCGCCCCTCCGCACTGCTGACGTAGCGATTAAAAACAAGCGCATTGCCGGCATGGTTCCACACCACCGCCAGCACCGGCTCATCGCCCTCCGCCGCAGTGGCGGTAAGTTGCCTTGCCTTACCGCTTTCAATATCGCTCAACCAGACGCTCCTGCCCGCGATAAGGGCAAGCGATTTCCCGTCAGGGCTGACATTAAACTGCGCTTCAATGGAGACGGGAAGGTTTGTAATCTGACGGATATCCCCACCGTTAGGCGGAACCGCGTACACCTGAACGATACCCTGGTCATCCTTCATCAAAAAGTAGATCGCCGATCCGTCAGGAGAAGAACGAAGCCAGAAACGCGGTCCCTGAACGCCGGGATATTTCCTGTTTTCAGTAAAGGTCACACGCCGCTGGCGCAACCCGGCGGGCACAGCCGGACGCAGTGTACGGGTTCCCTGAAGAGGCATACCATCGACCTGCGCAGTCAGGTCTTCCGGTATATCCGAGACAAACACTTCGGTGATCACCTCGTTGTCGCGCGTCCTGACATGTCCCTGAAAAGCAATCGCTCTCCGTTGCGTCGACCCGTCAGTTCTGACATATCCATCATTGCCGATCCAGCATTCGTCAAAAGCTTTTTCAATGTCGTCACTTCCCGGCTCCGGCGTTTCAGTTACCGTCGCAGCCACGACGGAAAAATACGCCCCTGAAAAATTTTCGGCATCTTCGGACGGCACCCGCACGGCCCTCACCGGGGCCATCACACCGATCGTCCGCAAGTCTTTTCCCTGGCCACTGCGTTCCAGGGCTTCCATCAACGCATCGTTGTACGTGAAGCTGATCCATTTGCCATCAGCACTCCAGCTGTAGGCGTGGGTGCCACCGCGTAGTGCCCCTGCCACCAGCGAGTCGATTGATCGCGCTTCGGCATGAACAACCTTCCCGGGATGCTGCTCATCGACGATTGCCCCGAACCTGCGCGTAAAACCGTAGGGTTTCGATTTGTCGCAGTTGAGCAATCCGTGAATAAAGATGATTTTGTTTTCAGCCGGATGCCACGCTACGGCTCCAACGCCAGGTCCATACGCCGTTTGGTTCGGCGCATGGTACAGCTTGACCACTTCACCCGTTGCAACGTTCACCTTCTCCACGCAGCATGTTTGGCTGATGTGGGTCTGATCATTGCGCGTATCATAGGCCACCCATTGGTCGCTCGGTGAAAACACCTGGGCGGAATTGATCATATGTCCATAGGGCTGATCCGTCAATTGTACAGCATCAATAAACCCGCGTTCTTCTTTCATTGAACAGGATATGGATAAAGTGGTAAGGCCAGCGGCCAATAATATTCTTGCACATTCATTCAAGCGGATGCGTTTACTGGTCTGCACGACTGAATTGCGTTTTCAGTTTTGCCAGGACGATGCCGGAGAAGAAAATAGTCAGTGTACCAATCACAATGATCATATTGACATGCATCGAATTTCTCAAGAAGGCGTAGTCGTCTGGGATGAGGCTGGAAAACGTCATCCAGAGGATGACCAGGATGCCCAGGATGGTAGCGGTCTTTGCGATGGCATTATCTGCGCTCTTCGCGATCATGCCCAGGAGGAACAGCCCGAGCATGCCTCCGGCGAAAATGCCGGCCAGTTTCCACCATACGTCGAGAATACTCTCCACTCCGATCATCATGATGCCGACCACCATAGAACTGATTCCGATGACGGTCGTCGATATATAGAGGACCTTCATCTCCTGTTTAGGTGTAGCCTCCTTGTTGATGTAGCGTTGGTAGATGTCTTTGAGGAAGACGGTCGCACTGGCATTCATGCCACTGCTGATGGTGCTCATCGCTGCCGAAAGTATCGCAGCGATCACAAGGCCGAGTACGCCAACGGGAAGCTGGTTCACCATGAAATGCGGCAACACCTTGTCTCCGTAGTCGTGGGGTTTCAGCATATCAATTGAAACCCCTTGCTCTACCGCCGCTTGCGCCTTCACCGCTTCTATCAGATCGGGATGCTGCTGATAGTACGCATAGAGCGCGGTACCGATAAAAAAGAAAACGAGGCTGATCGGAACATACCAGTAGACACAAAGCCATATTCCGCGTGAGGCCGCCCTGGGACTGCTCGCGGTGTGATAGCGTTGCACATAGTTCTGGTCAATACCGAAATTATTGAGGTTGATAAAAAATCCGTACAAGAAGATGACCCAAAATGTTGACGAACTGAAGTCTGTCAGATCAAGGCTGCCGAGGCTGAACTTGTTGTCAGCATTTCCGATGGCGATGATGTCTGAAACGCCGTTGTCCATCCCGTACACGATCAATACAAGTACCAGCAACGCACCGGCGGTGAGAAGAATACCTTGCACGACTTCCGTCCAGATCACCGCCTCGATTCCACCCATTACGGTGTAGGCGACAATACATGCGCCGCTGATGATCATGATCGTGGTCATATCGATGCCGGTCAGCGCCTGCAGGGTAAGGGCTATTCCAAAAAAGATAGACCCCATCCGTGCGAGTTGCGTCAGAACAAAACAAACCATCGCATACGTTCGTGCCCACGGACCGAAGCGCTTTTCGAGATGCGTGTAGGCGCTGACCTCGCCCGTCTTTCTATAGAAGGGAACAAAAAACCGCGCAGCGATCCAGGCGGCAAAAGGCATGGACAGGCTGAAGACAAACGCGTTCCAGTCTTCGCCGTACGATTTTCCCGGTACGCCAAGAAAGGTGTTGCTGCTGAGAAACGTCGCGTACAGGCTGATCCCCAGCACCCATCCTGGGATTTGGCCGGCAGCTTTGGTAAACTGGTCCGTGCTCTGCTTTTTGCGGGAAAAGTAGTAGCCGATACCAATCATCCCGAGGAGGTATAGGAAAATTACAGATAAATCAATAAACGGTAGTGAGTTCATTTTCGAAGGCCCGGTAAAAGGGAAGAAAAAAATATTTACGATTCAGAAAACTTCAGGCGAAAGACGTCACGCCAGTTCTTCACTGTAGCATTGTTGATCAGCGGTTTTGCCCATAGGCCGACGCTGAAAATGTAGCCCAGGGTAACGAAGAGCGTTAACATGGCGTATTGCAGGCCCATCCATTCCGCCAGCCCACCGATGAACAGCGGCACGATCGCACCGCCTGCGATTCCGGTACACAGAATCCCGGAGAATGTTCCGTGATGACGGGGCACAGAATTGAGCCCAAGGGAAACCAGTATCGACCACATGACAGAGAGAAAAAATCCGGTTGAGGGAAAGGCGATCAACGCAACGTTTACCGGGCCGAACAATGCCAGGATCAGCGACACCATCGTCAGAAGCGCCGCACCTGTCAAGACTTTGCGGCTGTCAAACAGTTTGAGTACCAGCAAGCCGAGGAGGCATCCAATGGTGAGTAATCCCCAAAACCAGGAGATGACACTGGCCCCCGTAGTTGCCGGATCGACGCCGTGATTGAGCTGAAGAAATTTTGAAGTCCAGTTCGCGATTCCCTGTTCTGTGCCAACATAGGCGAATATTCCAAGAAAATACAACCATACATAACGGTTGGCCAGAAGCTCTTTGAAGCCCGCGCCGGTGTCGATCTTTTCGTCCGCTTTCAGTTCGACCTTCGGAAACTTCACCATAGCGATTACGATCACCATCGCAAGTGCGGTCACGGCAAACACCCAGTAAAGAGAAACCCATTTTATTTCCGGGGAAACCAGCGTGTTGAAAAACGAAATCAATGGTCCTGATGCATCTGTATGGAGATTGCCCACCAGGTAGCTGTAAAGACGTGGGCTGATCGTGGAGGCGGCCCCAAAGAACAGCTGTGCGAGTACCGAGTTGAATGCGAAATGCTCCTCCCCTCCTGCCTGACGCAGCAAAGGATTGATCACCACCTGCAACATCGCCATGCCGATACCAATCGCGAACAGGGAGAAGAGGGCCACTTCAAAAGTGGGAAAGAGCGCGAACACCAGCGCCGCCGCAAATGCGAGTACAAATCCGCCGAGTGTAACAGTCTTCTCCGAGTATCGTTCAATCAACACACCGGAGGGAATCGACATCACCCCATAAGCCACAAAAAAAGAAAAGGGCAAAAAGCCGGCAAGACCTATGCTGAGATCAAAACTGTCGATAATGTCTGGAATGAGCGGACCGAGAATATTCGTCAGAAAGGATATAACAAAGAAAATGAGAAAAATCAGGACAACGATGAGATTATTTCTTTTCATAGCAGGGCATTGTGGGGTGAACTGTTAAGTAACACCCGATTTTCACGATTTCAATTAAGGAGATAGATACGCAAATTTTTGTTAAGGATAAATGGATTTTACAAAAGAAGACGCCCCATTTAACGCCTTACATGCCCCAAAATGCGAAAAAGTTTTAAGTTGGAAGTTTTAAGTTGGAGGTTTTAAGTTTTAAGTTTTAAGTTTTAAGTTTTAAGTCGGTCTTCAGTCGTCGGTGAAGTGTCTTGCTTGCAAAGCCGTTGTCCAATTTCCAATTTCCAATGACCAATGGCTAATTTTCAGGTATCCGGTGATTCTTGAAATGTTTGGGGGAGGCGCCCATGATCTGCTTGAAGACTTTTGAAAAGTGATATTGGTCGAAGAAGCCGAGACTGTAGGCGATGGACTTGATCGTCTGTTGTCTGTCTTGCAGCATCTGGCAGGCGCGTTGTACTTTCATCGACGTATAGAGGCTGAGTGGCGATTGCATTGTCTTCTTCTTAAAGAGTGCGCAGTAGTGTGACACCGACAGTCCCGCCGATTTGGCAAGGTCCTCCAGCGTGACATGTCCGTGCAGGTTTTCCCGCATGTACTCGATGCTTTGAATGACGCCGTCTTTCTTCGCATGTTTTTTCGACGACAGCACGTTCAGCCGGAACGAACACAAAAAACTATTAAACCGGCTGTTGGCATATACAAGATTCTCGATATTCTCAAGGAGCTCGAGGTGATGCAGGATATCGTTGAACTGCGCTACCCTTCCGACGAGCGGCTTCGCTTTTCTCGGGGCGACATTATTTTTGCCCATGAGATGCTCGACCACTCCCGCCGCCTGCGTCCCCGAAAAATAGGCCCAATAGATACTCCATGGCTTCGTTGCGGAAGAGCCCAGCCGTGCAGCAGCTTCATGTGAAACCACGAAGAAGTCGTTCTCCGTTACACGAAACCTTTTGCCTTTGATTGTATACCATCCTTCGCCTTTTGCTACATATACAAGGAGGTAATGATTGCCGGCTCCGTGCTTCTTGAAGGGACTAAATGCGGTATCCGCTTCAAACCCGATTTCGGTAAGAAATACATTTTTGCACAGCGGATGTTGGCTCATTCGCTTCTGTACACTGTGCGGGATGACGCAGTATCGTCGCGTTACAGTTCTTTCCGTTTCGTCCATAAGCGGGTCGTAGGGTAAGGCAAGATACAAAAACGGACCCAAAATCAATCATAATTTTATACATCTTTTTAGTAACGGGCTACATTGATTGCGGATTGCCGTCTTTCGAACTTGTAGATGTAAAAAATCATCGAAACCATACATATGTCGAGACACCGCGTAAGTATTCTGCCTGCCATATTCACCCCGATGTTTGACGACGGGTCCGTCCACTACAAGCAGATAGAGGCGTTGTACAAACGTTGTGTCACGTCAGGATTCAACGGCATCTTTCTCAATGGCACGACGGGCGAATGTATGTCGCTCAGTGTGGATGAGCGAAAACAGATAGCCGATACGTGGTTTGCATCGCGGATGAAAGACAATCGCCCCGACTTCAGGATTTTTGTGCATGTTGGCAGCAACAATATGCGGGAGGCAACGGAGATGGCCGAACATGCACAAGCGCAGGGCGCAGATGGTATCGCGATGGTTCCGACGTTTTACTATCGTCCGAACAATGTGGATGAACTGGTAGAACAATGTAAATACGTCGCCTCCGCGGCGCCGGAAGTTCCGTTCTACTATTATAATATTCCCTCGATGACGGGTGTTAATCTCCCGCTCATCGCGTTTCTTGAACGTGCGGCACGGGAAATCCCGACGTTCGCCGGCCTCAAGAACAGCTTCAATGATCTCGTGGACTATCAAAAATGCATTCACTTTGCAAAAAACGATTACACGCTGTATTGGGGCAGTGATGAAGTTTTCATGATGCTTTACGCAGGCGGCAATCGCAACTATGTCGGAAGTACGTACAACTTCATGGGCGAAATCTATTTCCGCATGCTCGACGCGTTTCATGACGCTGATTTCGAGAAACTGAACCAGTTGCAGGCGGAAGCGACAAGTATTTACAACGTTCTGGGCGATTTCAATGCCATGATCGCAGGAAAGGAAATAATGCAATATGTAGGCGTCGACTGCGGCCCGGTAAGAAGGCCATTGAAGGCGTTGACCAATGAGGAGCGTGCAGCATTGCGTGAACGCTTGCATCGCACGACATTTTTTGAATTGCACGCCATTGAGAAACCAGTGAGGGTTGATGGGATAAACGGTGACGGAATTTAATACATGAATGGTGAGTGGTTGTGTATCCCGGGTGAGGGCATTTGTAAGTGGAATGGAAGAACGAGTAGGCATGTACAGTAATAAACCCAAAGGCTATGTATAAGATTATCCTGTTGAGTGACTTTGCCGAGGACTACGGAAAAAACCTGCTTCGCGGCATTGCGCGGTATTCGAAAGATCACGGCCCCTGGAATTTCTGCCGGATGCCCGGCTATTACAGGGACACCATTGGTCCGGAAGGAATCCTCGCGTGGGCGAAGGAGTGGAAAGCCGATGGAATTATCGGCCAGTTCTACAACGTTGCGGAAGTCCGGCAATTCAAGAAGGCGAACATCCCAGTGATCGCACAGGACTTCAAAGAACGGTTTACTGAAGTACCGAACATTTCCGGCGCCTACAAGGAAGCTGGCAAAATGGCTGCGGAATATTTTCTGAAGAAGGGATTCAAAAATTTCGCCTTCTACGGATTCAAAAACATCGTCTGGTCAAGTGAGCGCGCAGAAGGTTTCAAAGAAAGGCTGAAGGAAGCGGGACACGAGGTACACCTCTACGAACGCACTGACTTCAAACTGGTTGACCTCTGGCATTACAAGCCGACAACACTTTCGCGCTGGCTCAAGTCCCTCCCCAAACCGGTTGCACTACTTTCGTGTGACGATAACCTGGGCAACCACATTACGGAAGCAAGCCGGCAGATCAAGATCAAGATTCCGGAAGAGATCGCCGTACTCGGTGTCGACAACGACGAAATGTTCTGTGAACTCTCCGATCCACCGCTGTCCAGTATCGGGCTCGATACGGAGAAGCGAGGCTATGAAGCAGCTGCCCTGATGCACAAGATGATCACCGAAGGGACATGGGATCACGAAGACATCGTCGTTCGTCCTACACAGGTGGTCTCGCGTGTCTCCACCGATATTTTCGCCAGCGCCGACAAGTACATCGTAGATGCCTTGCGGTACATTCACGAAAATCTCGACAAGAACCTGAAAGTGAATGAGGTGCTTAAGGAAGTACCGATGTCACGTCGTTCACTCGAAAAGCGCTTTGTCATGACCACGGGCTATCCTGTATACGAATACATCTACAACAAGAGGATCGAGCGATTCACACAAAAGTTGCTCGAAACGGATATGACGATCTTCGAGATTGCTCTTGAGCTCGGCTTGAGCGACAGCAAGAACATCGCGCGCCAGTTTAAACAGATCAAAGGACTGACACCGGTGGCGTATCGGAAAAAATACATGTTGCAGAAGAGTTGAGTTGGGGTTGGAAAAGTCCACAGTCCACGGTCGACGGTCCAC
>CAYMWA010000003.1:25704-74231 GCA_964393795.1 uncultured Roseivirgaceae bacterium | reverse complement strand
CGCTAGTCGGGTCTGGTTCTGACCTGGTGGTTCTGGATCTTTACAATCGCACGGGCGAAGTCGCGCATGTCTTCTTTTGTCCCCAACATAGCGTGTTGTAATATCCAAACGCCTTCTTCGTGACAGGCGCGTTCCGCAACGGGGCAACTGACATTCGTGTAGTCCGTTGTTTCGGGGATCGCATAACACATAAACTGCTTCTTCTGAAACAGGGGCTGCTTGTATAGCGGCTCGGGATATCCCATAAATGCGGGAACACCTTCCGCGGCAAGCATGCGCGCGAACTCGGCTTTCGGCAGCCCATTGAAGCGCGACTTGTCATATCGAAAAATGAAAAGGTGATAGGAATGAAGGGTCACAGCGTTGTTCCGCACCAGGGGACTGATACCATCGATGCTTTCCAGCAGGGAACTCAGGTATTGACCGTTTTCATCGCGTGTCCGTGTTTGTTGTTCGAGTCGCCGCAATTGATGCGAAAGAAGTACGGCCTGAAACTGCGTGATACGATAGTTGCAACCCAGGTAGTGATGCTCATACCATTGCCCGCCGGAGACGCGCCCGACATTGCGCAAGGCATTCATGCGTTCGAACATTTTCGCATCGTCTGTGATAACCATGCCCCCCTCCCCTGTCGTAAGGTTCTTTGACGATTGAAAACTGAAACACCCAGCCTGACCAATCGTTCCGAGCTTTTTTCCTTTGTACTCGGCACCATGCGCATGCGCCGCATCCTCGATCACAACAAGATTGTGTTTCTGTGCGATCGCCATAATGCTGTCCATGTCACACGCTTGTCCGGCGAAGTGTACGGGAATGATCGCTTTTGTCCGGTCCGTGATAGCCGCTTCAATCCTGGAGGCGTCGAGGTTGTAAGTGTCGGGATCGATGTCGACAAACACCGGAACGCAGTTCGCCTCCAGTACAATAGACGCCGTCGCGATAAACGTATAAGGAGGAACGATCACCTCGTCTCCCGGTCTCACTCCGGTTGCGATCAGCGCCAGGCGAAGTGCCACCGAGCCATTCACGCATGACAGCGCAAACCGGCTTCCGCAAAAAGCGGCAAATTCGCGTTCTGCCCGTTCGACGTATCCGCCGCAATCAGGATTTGCCCATTCGCCGCTCTTCGCGATGGCCGTGACGGCCTCGACATCCGATTCATCGAAAACCGGCCATGGAAAAGTCTTCATCACACATTTTTCGCCCCCGTTGATCGCAAGTTCATCGTATTTCATTGTCTTACTTTTTGATGACAAACCTCACCTGACTGCCGTGCAGACCCTCATGGCTGTTGATGGCGATCACGGCAAGTGCCGCAATAATGGCCACACACACAAGCGACACCTTGACCCATGTCGCGGGTGTGTTGTCGCGTGCTTCTATCACCGTTTCGCGCTTTGCGGAAACAAGCAGAATGATTACCACGAAGTTGAGTACGTACAGGTACTGCTCGAGAGGGTGCACCAGAACACCAGTCACGAGAAAGCTTAGAAAAATATACAAGGCGGTATACAACACAAAGCTTTCTCCAACAACACTGCGGCCAATGTCACCCTTGGTCGCAAAGTTTTGGTAGAGTATGCGCGCGGTAACCAGCAGGATGGCGACAATGGCCACTGCCTTGAAAAGGAAGATCAAGGCGGGTGATTCACCGGCTTCGGTAATAAAATCAAACCGGTCGGTCACGAATGACTGATCCCAAACCACAAAGGGAACGAACAACGCGAAAAAAAGTATGGGTAAGAGATTAGCGCTTCGGGCGATATCCGGTGTCGTTCGTGGCCACGAGGCCGTCAGCGTGCCATATGCCATTCCCGTCCCCCCGAAAAATCCTATTGAATACTCCATGACATTCCACCAGTTAAATCCAATACCTGAGGCGGTACCGAGCACCTGGAGAAAATTTCCAAAGGCAAACCCAAACCCGGCACCAAACGCCGACCACACGGCCACGCGCAAGACATTGTCATGTCCATGGCGCACGATGTACCAGGCCAGGGCGATACTTGCGCCAAGGCACGCCGCCCACATCTCCGACCGGGGTGGCGTCATGAGCCATCCGAGTTGATTGATGAGCACGCCGTACGTGAGCAATCCCAATGCAATCATCTGGGTGAGCACCGCATGCCATCGCACTTTTTTATCGCGGCTGTCGGCCAGCGCGAGTCCGAACAGGCCGCCGCCAAGAAAGCCGTACAACACGCCGAGCACAAAGAGCATGAGGAGGCCGTAATATACGTTGGCAAAATCGGTACCTCGGCCATAGCCTACAATCATGCCGTAGCTCATCACGCCGCTAATGCCCCATCCAAAGGCAGCCGCCATGACGATCCTGAAAGCTTTGTTGTACCAGTCCTGTCTTCCGGCTACAAGAATAAGGCTGAACGCGCCGATCGCCCCGGCCCACGCCGCGCCCTGCTCATGGCCGAATCGTCCGCGTACCGCCCATGCCGTACCTAACGCGAGCGCTACGGGAAGGATGGAAAGGATGAGTTTTTTATTCATGGTGTTTTATTGCTTCGGAAAATTGCCCTGCAGGCGGGCAAGCGCAAGGCTTGCCCGTACGCGGGCGCGGGCTAATTTTTTAGCCAATTGGTGGTGAAGGTGGCATATTTGATGGTTTTGGCTGGTGCGGTGTCGTGGCGGTGATAGCTGTAGATCACATGGATGCGCCCATTGCTGTCCTGTATCACGGAAGGATAATGAGCGGAGGTCGCCTGCTCCCCGCGTTCATCGTGCTCGATTCGTTTTTTCCATTTCCAGGATTGTCCATCGTCGTCAGAGATCGCAACAGTCAGATCGGAGCGTCCGTTCTCCTGGTCGTTGAATGCCATGAGCCAGTCGCCATTGGCGAGTGTCACCATGTCAAATCCTGCACCGGGATTCGGTAGTATATCATCCTTCGGTATCGACCAGGTCATGCCGTTGTCATGAGATTCCGTCCTTTGCATCCGCTTCGGCGGAGGGCCGTTATCACGAAGGTAGGCTGCCAGTGTGCCATCCTTTGCAATGCCGATCGTCGCTTGAATGCCGGCACCGCCAAGCACGGGATTGCTGAATTGCCAGTTCGCGCCACCGTCGTCGGTGATGGCAAAAAGCGTACAGTCAAGTCCGTCGGAATACAGGGGTACGATCATTCGCTCCCCGACAAATACCGCCTTGTTTTTCGTCTGCCAGCCGATACGGCGCATCAACGGGTAACCGAGCTGTGCGGACACTTCCTTGTCGCCCTGGCGTATCCTTCCACTTCGAATCATATTCTCTCCCCTGGCAAGGCTGTCAATTCTCCGCTTATAGCGCTCCCAGTATCTGTGCATTCGCGGCTTGAGGCTGTCGGGAATCTGAGGCATTATATAATCCCCCATATAATCTTCATAGTCGCGCAACTGCCGGGCTACCCCTTCCACAAAGCGATCTCCGGGAAGGATACCCCTTTCCGTTTTGTCGCCCGGTTTCACGAACAACACGTCCTGCCATTTCCATTCGGGTGCTCCATCCGTATTGTAGTTTTCGCTGATCCGATACATCGGGATAGAAGTTTCCCATTGGTTAGCGATGACGGGATACCACATGAGCCACAGGCGATCCTGATGATCCATGAACAAGATCGGGTTGATGTCGGGGAATCCGCGAACATCAGCCATGACAAATGGTTTCGTCCATGTGGTGTCGCCCTGCCGCAGACGGGCACCCATGATGCGGACGTCGTCGGCCCATCGCTCGCCCGATCCCTGGAACCACGCCGACAGGAGATCACCACCGGGCAGCGCGACGATCGTTGACCCGTGAACGTGTTCATCCTGGTAAGGAAAAACAATTTGCTGATAGAGTTCCGTACGGTTCTCATCACTTTGTTTGGAGGGCTGACAAGCCATACTCAACAGAAGCAAAAACAAAACTGCAATATTCTTCATGCCGGTGGTTGTTCTTGTAGTCATTGGTGGGTAGTATATTTCTTCGTTATTCGCAACGGTAAGGGTATGCCTGCTCGCATCATTCCCGACTGCATTCATCCTATCTCAGAAACACCTCGTCATCGTCGACGACGAACATCCGTGTACTTTCGTTGTACTCGCCGCCATTGGCATCCTTGTATGTAAGGTCGAGGTAAAAGGCGCGATATCCCTTCTCTGGAAACGGTTGAGTCGCCGTCACCAACGCACGCTTCTTTTTCAGGTCAACACTTTTGCCCGCCCACTTCTCATCGCGAAAGTCGGTGTCTTCTGAATCCGCAGACCAAAGCATGGCGCCAACGAGCAAATCCGGCGTTGTGCGTACCTTCAGGGTTACTCCTTTTTTCGATTGCGACATGTCCCATGCCAGGGCCGGATAAGACTTCTTCGCAAGCGTTTGTCCGAAGAAGGCACTGAGGGTGGTCAGTGCTTCCTTTTTGTCGCCGAGGCCATGGCCGGCATTGGGCACATACTTGATATAGTTTTCGCCGGGAATGCTGTCGATATAATGCTTGATGGCATCTACCGTCCAGTATTCATCATTGGTGCCCATAAAGATCATTTTGGGCATAGTCAATTTTTTGCGATAGGAATACGGGTCAACCATCGTGGTAATGGCCTGACCCTTTTCGGTACGGGCCGTTTGTGGGATTCCAAGTTTGACATAATCCTCAATCTGGATGCTGTAGTCGTTCCACATCTTAACCTGATAGTCGAGGTTCACCGGCATATTAAGGATGTCGATGACCATGGGTGCGATCGCTTCTACGCGTTTGTCGCCGCTCGCGCCGGTAAGCCAGGTCGTCCATCCGCGCTTGGAGGCGCCCGATATCAGAAACCGGTTGACCGGATGTTTCAATACATCGCTCGAAAATTCCTGCACGGCATCCATCGCCTTCACGGCGCTCTTCACCATAGGAAAGAGCAACGGCCAACTGTAGTCACCGTCTTCTTTAAATTTATGCAGGGTGTAAGAGATGAGCGCATCTTCAGTCAGGTCGCCAACCAACGGTTGATTAGGTGTTTGTCGAAGCACAGCCACAATGGCCTTGTTCTTAGCGGCAAGCCCTGCCATTGCAGCAACCAGATCATCATCCTTGCCGTTCCAGTTTGGCAGCCCTTTCTTATTGCTCCCGCCCGTAATAAAGAGCAGCGCACCGTCATATTTGTTTTCATTGGGAACAATAATGGTCAGCTGGTGCGTCCACACATATTCATGCCATTGTTGCGATGTAAGCAAAAGGCTGTAGGCCTTTGTTGGTCCAAGGTCATACTCTTCCTTCACCGCCCAATGGTACATCTTGTCGCCGTTATTCAGGTAAGCTGTCAGGGCAGTTTCTGGCGTGATACCGGGTTGAGCAACTCCATTGACAGCCAGGCCTAACGTAAACACCAGCATCGCCGCATATCGCAGGCAGGGCTTCATTCTGTTCTGTAGATTCTGTAGGTTCATTCGTACGAGCACTCGCATAGATTATCTAGGAAATCGTTTTATTTCTTATTGTCATTCAGCACATCAAGCCAGTCCATGACCGTATCAATGTAAATCTCTCCGGTCATCTCGCCAAGACTTGTACGCGACACATAGTCGTACCGCTTGAAGCTGTTGAAATCTACCTTGGTGAGTATGTAGCCAAATGCATCGTTGGTCAACCCGAAGAGGAAGGCCTGATCGGTATCCATATGGCGTTTCACATAGTAGCCAATGTTTGGCAATGCCTCCCCGGGAATGGTCAATACCTTTGCGGTTCCGATTTCAAGATAGTTGAGCCGGGTCGTTATGGAGTCGCCCTTTGTGGTGGTCATTTTGATCGGCGAATGCTGCAGGATATAGCGCATGATTTCGGAATCGATGGGGAAGGTGATATCACGGGAAGCAATGAAGAGCCGCGGGTCCGTCTGTACTTTCGCCTGTGCGACGATGCGCAAGGCTTCATCCGCAAGGAGGTGGCCGATACGATTGCACTCTTCCCATGTGTTCGCTTCCTGACCGTTGTCTCGTCGCACGTCAGCCGTCACCATGCCACCCTGTGCACCGTTCATGAAGAGGGCAACACCGCCCGCCTTGGCTTCGATGCGTTCGTACAGCGGGCCACACAGATCAGGGCTTAGGATGCCACGGCCGGAGCCGATCACTTCGGGATGGACGGCATAGTTCACCAATGTAGCAATCACTCCATCTTTATTCCTGCCCGAAGTCGCAATGGCCTGGATGACACCACAGCGGGGATCATAGAGTTGGGGCGCATAGTAGTTGTAGGCGATCTTGCCATGCGCTTCTCCGACATTGATTTTGAGCGCGGCCGGCTGCAAGTTTTTTATGGCTTCATTTACAGCGTCGGCGATTTGCTTCACACACCAGTCAAGGTACTTGAGGTCGGCGTTCGACTTTCCGTTTTCATCCGGAAAACCGTACGCATCAGGTGCGCTGTGGGTATGCGTGGCTCCGATGAGAATATGTTCAGGTGGGATGCCGTTGATAAGCGCACGCGATCTGTCGCCAAGGGCGGCCGACCAGCCCAGGTTGTCTACGCTAACAATGGCAACGCGGGTGTTGCCTTTTTCCAGTACCATCGCACGGGCGAACAGGTCGCCCTTCTTTTGGGTAGCCGGTTTGGGGGTCCCGATACCACCCGAGACAGGCAGGAGCGGGTCTGGTGTGATAGTGCGAACGGCGGCGCCTGCCCGGAGGCCCTGGGCATATAGGGTGGGTACATTAAATGAAAGCCAGGCAAGGAGGAGGATGAAGCGCATTTTCATGGTGGAGAAGGGTGACTATTAACGGGTTCCCGTGGCAACAATGGATAAAAATAAGCGATCCTCCGTGAACATCCCTTGCAGATCGCGCAAACTTCAGGGCAAAAAGCGCAGGAAAGTTTTAAGTGGTAAGTTTTAAGATTTAAGTGGGTGCACCGTCATATGACAGTGCCCCTCACCTAATTTCATTTGTCAAAGTCGTTCCCGCGTATCGGGAATACGGTTTACCAGTTTGTTGGGTTGTCCCTCGCGCTTCTCCAGGTCAAAGGCATCGTATAGTTCGCCGTGTGCCGTGTACGACTCAAACGACAATTTGTTGTGATCGATGGTGATGATTTGGAAGAGCTGCGTATTGCGGGCCCGGCGATCCATCCACCCATCGTCGGAAACGTCATACATCTTTGGGCCGCTGACCGACACAACATACATCGTTCCTGACGTATTGTCCTTCATGCTAAAGCCTGTAGGAACATTATTCACCATTCCGCGGCCGTACGCATGATCATGTCCCTGCAGCACGATATCCACCCTGTGTTTGTCGAAGATCGGTTTAAAGCGCTTGCGAAGTTTCTCGTTGTCGCGATTCGCTTTGGTGGAGAACAGCGGATAATGCAGGGTAACAGCCGTCCACTTCCGCGGGTCGTTGGTCAGCAGGGAGTCGAGCCACTCGGCTTGCCTCCTGGCATACTTCGGTGATTCATCAATCTGTTCGGCATCAAGGGAGATGATCTTAAGATTGGGATAATTGATGGCGTAGCAGGTTTCCTCGAGTCCTTTGGGCCCGTTCACCGGAAGGTTGAACTGCGGACGCCATTGCGGCGAGAGGATCACGCCTTTGCCATATTCATGGTTGCCCGGCGTCATCACGCTGGGTACCGTCGCATGGATGAAGCTTCCTGCGTAAAACCATTCGCCCCAGTCGATGTCGCGGTCGTGGCGGTTGATCAGGTCACCGGCATGCAGCATGAAGTCGACGTGCGGTATTGTTTTGTATGCTTCGCGGATAACGCGCGACCACATGGATTTGAGATCGTTTTGCGCATCGCCGAAATAGATGAAGGAAATTTTTTCATCGGAAAGATCGGGCATCTGCACCTGATACCATTCGCTCCAGGCGCCGGTTGTGCCTACGCGATAGACGTACTTCTCTCCGGGCTTCAGGTTTTCCAGCCTGGCAGAGAAATAGTGCGCGGCGATAGTGGGTTCTTCCAAATGCTTCGTAGTCAGCGCTTCCATCTTCGCATCGATCCGCCGCGCCAGTTCTGTGAACTCCGGTCCTGCGGTGGCCACCGCGTATTCGACGAATCCGCTTTTAACAGTCGTGTCTGTGCGCCAGTTCACAGCCAGGGCTGTTTGCGGCGTTTCGGTGAGGTTGAGGATGACGCGGTCTGGTTCGCGTGCAGGGAAGAGTAACCGCTCTGGCAACTCGATTGCTTCGCTGTGAGAATGTTCATGATAGTGATCGGAGTGGTCATGGTGTGAATGGCCGGGCTCGTAAGTTTCATAGACAAATCCCGAATAAACGACCGCGGCGGCGATTACAAGAACAATTAGGGCAGGCTTAACGAATTTGGTCATAACAAAACAACATTAACGATGATTAAAAAAAATAGCGGAGACGGCTCCGCTATCTTAAACAAAAACCAGACAATTTTACTCCCAGGGCTTACCAGTATCCTGGATCACCCATGGCTTGGACCAGGCACTGTTCTTTCCGTCGGCCTGTGAGTAACCGGTAATCTTCAGCCTTTCCAATCCCTGGCTCGACTTCTCATTCAGCGCGAGTTCGTCCTGAGGATAGAAGAAACGCACAGGCAATACGGCACGCTGGGCGTGCGGCCCCGCCGTCAATGCAGGCAATCCGGTTCTTCTGAAATCAAACCATGACTCGGTCGCTGCCGTCCAGCTTGCAATCCATTTCTGTTCAATGATTTGTTCAAGCTTTTCGTCATTCGTGCCTGCAGCAGGGAACTGCACGGCGGTCTCGGCGATATAGGTGTCGTACGCATCGCCTACACCCCATGCTTCGAGCGACGCCTGTATGCCCGCCTTGTAGTGATCTTCAGCAGCGGTCGCGCCGCCGACACTCCAGCCTTTCACGGCAGCTTCTGCCAGGATAAAATGCACTTCTGCGGCAGAGATCAACCGCGCTTTCAGCAGCGGGCCAGTAGACTTGTTGTACATCGGATTGAGATACGAAACATGCAGATTGTTCGAAAGCTGTCCAGGGGTCTCGTTCAGGTTGTAGGCAGAAGGCCCCACCAGGCTGGCAGGAAGTCCCACGTATTCCGGATCGGTATCCACCGTAATAGGATCGCCATTGTTGTCGAACAACATGTCAGGTGAAAGGTACCTTACGCCATCTTCCTTTTTGTCTGTTCCGGGAGGCAGACCAGCATCCACCACGAGGGGCATCTGTACTTTGCTGGCCCAAACCGGAAGTCTTGGGTCGTCCTTTTCCTGAAGCGCTTCAACAAGTGTAGCGGCCATCTTGATGCGTTTGTAGTCGCTGCCGCTCGGATCGAAAGCACCGCTGGCAGGCCACGATGTGCCGGGACTGGTTCCCGGGAAACTCATCGTCGCATCTTCGCTGCTTTCATCGATAATCGGATACTGAGAAGGGTTGCTGAATATCTTCTCTATACCGGTCTTTGCCTCGTTAGCCAACTTATCCGATATGCGCATATAGTAACGCAATGCAAGTGAATTGGCAAACTTTCTCCAGCCGGCAGGATCGCCTCCAAAGTAGACATCGACGTCTTCGTCAATGCCTTCATACTCACTCGCTGGCTTGGACAGCAGTGTGTTGGCTGCTTCCAGGTCGGCAAGGACGCCGCGATAAATCGTTTCTTGCGGTGCAAAAGCAGGCTTGATCAAGCCAGACTCGCCTTGCAGTGCCTCTTCGTACGGCGCATCGCCCCACAGGTCGGCGATCAGTCCGAACATGAAACCACGCATCACCAGGGCGACACCCTGTTGGAACTCCAGATCCATTTCAACCGCGCGGTTGTACAACAGGTCATTGTTGCGGAGTACTGCATAGTACCCTGACCAGTCCTGACCTCCCGACCACTCATAGTCATTGTGACCACCGAACCAGGCATCCTTTTGGGTATGTTGTACGACACCAGCGATGTTCTGATAGCCAAGGTCCGTATAGATTCTGGCCGCCTCCGTCAATACGGTCGGCAGCACGAGGTTCGGGTTCACATCGTCAGCGGGAATCCCGTTCCTGTTAATGTTCGTTTCTGTCAGGTCCTCGCACGAAAGCAACATCGCCGAGCAGAAAGCGAACAGGGTGAAAACTTTTTTATTCCAGATTTTCATATCGTATGCGTCTATATGTTATAACGTTACATTTAGCTTGAAGCCGATCGGGAACACCCACGGCGTTACATTGTACCGTTCAATACCCTGCTTGAACATGATACCGTTCCCTTGTCGTCCTCCTTCATGCTGGAACGCCAATTCAGGATCGACACCGATCTTCGCTGCAGTCCACAGCATCACGTTTCTCGTGTAAAGGGATACGCTGGCATTCTGAAGTTTCAGCCTTTCAACAAAACTGCTCGGCAGTGCATAGGAAATAGAGGCTTCCCTTAGTTTCACAAATGACGCGTCAAAGGTAGCTGTTTTGGTGAAGTCCCACGGATAGTTATCCGCATAAGGAATCATCTGTGTCTCAGAACCACCCAGGTTTTCAATGTAGCCAATAATGTTCCCGTCACCGTCATATTCCGCGATCACACCAGGATTGAATACACCTCCTGAAGAGAAGCTAATGCCTTCATACACAAACGGGAATCCGCCGTATTCAGCCGTGGGTCCACCTACTATGTTGAAGTGGTCTCTTACAACCACGAGGTCGTTGTCGACGAGATAATCGCGTAGTTCATCGCCACTGCGTCCACCCGGGTTGATCAACAGATCAAGCCACCGTTGTGAACTCAGGTCCGACTCTCCGTAGCGGTACGTTTGGGAAACGAAATCTCCCCCGCTTCTCCAGTCGAATGCCAGATTCAATGTGAAGGCCTTATAGCTCAACGAGGTCTGCATGCCCATCATAAAGTCCGGATTGAAATTACCGATCTTGTTCTTCGTGTTCTCCCAGGAAATACGCTGCCACGAACCGTTTTCATCCAGTAGTGGCCAGCCATAATAAGGGGAGCTCTTGTCTTCCACAGTGATAAGCTTCGCATCATAGATATCGCCGATCTCTTCGCCCAGATAAGTTCTTGCACCACCTTTGGCATCTGTCCAAAGTGTCAGGTAATCCACGCCTTCCGGCAGTTCCTCCACAGTCGTCCTGTTCCTGGAATAGTTCAACGTTACATCCAACCGCAGATCGCCCCTTTGCAGCGGAGTTCCGCCCAGCGACAGTTCAACTCCGCGGCTGCGCAAAAGACCGTTGTTGATATTCCGGGTGGTGAAGCCCGTAGATGGCGCTAACCGGCTCGGGAAGATCTGGTTCTTATTGTCCTCGGTGTAATACGTTCCTGAAAACCGGACCCGGTTTCCAAACAGCGCAAGGTCGATACCACCCTCGTACGAAGTGGCCTCTTCAGGCATCAGGTTAGGAAGGAGCAGTCCGCCACCTTTGCCAAGACGAACAATACCGTCCCACGACTCAGATGCGACCAGTACATTCTCAAGTGCATAAGGGACCGTACCGTTACCTACCATCGCAACGCCTCCACGAAGTTTGAACAGGTCTACATTCGTCACATCCACCATCTCACTCAACAAGACGCTCAACGATGCCGAGGGGTAGAAGTAGGATCTGTTTTCCTTAGGCAATGTACTTGACCAGTCGTTACGCGCAGTCACATCCAGGTAGACAATGTCCTTATACCCTAAATTCAGTAAGCCGTAAATGCTATGAACTGCGCTCTCGCCGAAATAATTGGAGTAGTTCAAGTTGGCAGGTGCAATATTGCTAAGCCTGTAGAGACCAGGAATTACCAACCCGGTTCCGCTCTTCGTGGAAGTAGTTACGTTGTCACTCGACGTATACATGACGTTTCCTCCAACTGATGCCGACAAGCTAAAGGCGCTGATGTCTTTCGCATAAGTGGCGAGGAAATCTGCATTGCGTTCATAGTTTCTCATGTTCACAATACCATAAGCGCCTCCCGGATCTTCCGTGTAGCTCATCGGAACTTTCACTTCGCGCTGTTCATTGTAGGTATCCAGACCGTACCGCGCCATCAGGCTGAACTCCGGCGTGATCTGCCAGTCAGCTTTCACGTTACCGTACAGCCTGTCGCGTACGAACGAATTTTTCACTTCATGTGCAATGAACCACGGGTTGTTGTAATCGCCAGGGCCCTGCGAAAGTTGCTCGATACCTTCCTTGCCCGGCACCCAATAATTCTTCAAGTCCATGATGTCGATGTGCGGAGATACAGCGTATGCCCACTGCATCGGGTTGGCACCACGGTTACCTGCCGGGCGATTGTTCGAGTTATTGCGGCTGAGATTCACGTTCGTGCTGATGGTCAACTTGTCATTTGCCTTCAATGCCGAGTTGATACTCAGTGAATTCCTGAACAGGTCGGAGCCGGGGATGATTCCGCGGTTATTCATATTGGAATAGGAAAGCCGGTAGTTAATCCTGTCTGTGCTGTTCGAGATTGAGATTCCATTGGTCGTTGTGACGCCCGTTTGCACAAAGTTCTTCACGTTGTTCGGGTGGGATACCAGTGGTATCGGAATTGGGTTGCCTTCTGAATCCAGCGGGCTGTTCCACTGGATCGCGTTGTATCCCTTGTCAAGTTCGGGACCGACACGTCCGGCGGAACCTTCTTCAATGATCAACACAGGAACATCATCCGGTGTAAACGGAAAAATACCTGCGGCAAACTTTTTATGCATCTTCAGATACTCGTACGGTTGTTCCAAAACTGTATTGGAACTCACGGACACGCTCATTCTCCTCGCCTTTGCGCCACTCTTGGTGGTAATCAGAATAACACCGTTACCTGCCCGGGATCCGTAGAGCGCCGCCGCACTTGGTCCTTTCAGAACGGATATGCTTTCAACATCCTGCGGATTCAAATCTGAGATCGCGTTTCCGAAGTCGGCCCTGTTGTCGCTCCCGATTTGGGTGACGTTGTTCAACGTGTTCATAATCGGGACACCATCAATGACGAAAAGCGGTTGGTTGTCCGTCGATAGGGAAGTTGCACCGCGAATGACAACGCTCACGGAAGATCCCGCAGTACCGGTTGAACTGATGTTAACGCCCGGAACCTGTCCGGCCAAACCGGTGAGCACGTTTTCCTGTGAAACACGCGACAACACCTCACCATCTACTTCGCCAACGGAATATCCCAGCGATCTTTCTTCGCGCTCGATACCGAGAGCGGTCACCACGACCTCATCGAGTGTCGACACGCTTTGTGAAAGAGAAAGGTCCACGACCGTTCTGCCGTTGAGTGGAACTTCCTGGCCATTGTAACCGATAAACGAAAACACCAGGGTTGCATTGGTACTTGGGACGCTGATGGAATACCGTCCTTCGGCATCGGTGATCGTTCCCTGCTGAGTACCTTTTACAACAACACTCACACCGGGAAGTCCCTGATTGTCATCGGTCGATGTCACTCGTCCGGTCACCCTGGTTTCTTGCACAGGCACCGCCAATGCGTTGCCCACCATCAATAGTGCAAACAGGAAAGGCAACATGTGTCTTCCCCATTGCGCTCTGTTCGGGTAAAAATTAAACTTCATAGGTTATTTGTTTTAATTAGCATTTTGTGGTTCATCATTTGTTTTAACCTTCGTACTTACTGTCATACTTCCAAGTTCTGGTCGTTCCAGCTTCGATGATGCTAAGAAAACAAGTCAATGTTTCTACTGCGTCACCGCTATGTGAACAAATCGGCCGCACCGCGTTTGCCAACCGTGACCGGAACGGTTATAATATGAAAATTATGCAAAATTGCGTCGGCGGCCTGCGCTTTTTGCGTCTATAAATACAACGTTTGCGTAAATGAAATTTCGCATTTTCCTGCTCGCACACTGCCGCTTGAATTCAGTCGCACGCTGCCTACCTGCTCTCCCGCTCCGTCATTAAAGAGGCAGACTTCTTCGCGTCAATCAAAGCAGCTGCCCCCAACAGGGTGACGTCTTCATTGACAGACTGAAATATCCTCAAGCGTTTGATCGATTCGGGAAATGTAAAGTTCTTCAAAGACGCGTGCATCGCTTGCTCAAAGAAACGGTAGGCTTTTGAAAGTGAGCCGCCGATTACAATGGCTTCGGGATCATACGAATACACGACGGTCTTGATTGCCTGGCCCATGTGCCCGCCGAACTCATCCCACCATCCGAGCGCCTTTTGATCTCCTGAGACGGCCAGGTCGTGAGCGACAATAGCAGACACTTTGTACCTTGCCTCGAAAAAATTGCCACTCGCATAGTACTCTATGTCGTGTTCGCCATAACTCAGCAGCCCGATCTCGCCGGCACCGCAATTGGTTCCGTGGTAAAGCTCACCGTTGATGATAATCCCAGACCCCAGTCCCGTACCAGAGGTAATACCAACTACGTTGCGCAGACCCTGTACCCGGCCGAACCGATGCTCGCCAAGAACAAAACAGTTGACATCATTATTGACCTCAACGGGAACCGCAAATTCATCTTCCAGAATGTCCTTGAGAGGAACGCGATCCCATGAGGGAATATTGACCACGTTATAGACGATGCCCTTCTCTATGTCTATCACGGAAGGAACGCCAAGGCCGATCCCGGTAACGCCCTTATCCATCAACGACCTGATCAGCGCAATCAACTGCCCCAGGGTTTCTTCCCTTGTGCCATAACTCTTAAAAAGTTGCTGCTTCTGATTTCTGATCTCGCCATCAGCCGCAACACCTGCCCGCACTTTTGTGCCACCCAGGTCAACACCTATTACCATGTGTATAAACGTTAAAGGGTTTTGTCATCTCCTTAGTATTAAAGTTATGTATCCTTTTTTCCAGAGCGGTAAAACTTTGCGTTAAAAATGCTTCATTTTGCGCAAAGCTACAGGACACATCAAAGTCGCTCACGCGGTTGCTGCGACGATGTCGTTTCGATTACGCGACTGGCCTTACCGGCACTGTCGAATGCGCTGAGCCTTACTGGTCCCGATACTTTCACCGGACCCTCGTACAAACTCGAGTTGGCATCGGGAATGGAACCGTCGGTGGTATAGCGAATGGTCAGTCCAGGGAACGCCGTATTCGCATGAAGATAACCTGATTCGATGATGGCGCCAGGCGGGGGAACACGGTAGTTATAGCCGCCATTCAGATAGCCTAACCGTGGCAGTTCTTTTTGTCCCAGACTATTCGCAAATATGTTCCAGGTCCTGGCCATCTCGGCTTCACGACGTTTGCGGTCTTCAATTGTCTCCCACACCCGCGGCGCCGCCCATGCACTTTCGGCAAACCCGAAAAGTTTCGGCAGCATGTAGTACTCGATCATCTCGCGCCCCTTGATTGTCTCACTCCAGAGTTGCGCCTGCAGGCCGAGAATGTTCTTGCGCGACTCCGGCTTTAACCGCTCACGATTGGCGTGTTCACTGTCGATGTCGATCGAACGCCCCATGGATGTCTGCAATGTCGTCTTATACATATCGAACGGTGCGAATAACCAGGCGTCACGCGTGTTGACGAACCCGGCCCAATACAGGCCCGGCTCCTGTGGATCCTTTGAGTAAGCAAGGTCGAAGTAGAAGTTGGAAACATTACAGAGCACGACCGGATACCCGGCATTGGCAAGGCGATAGCCCAGGTCGGGATAATCGAAGAGGTTGTTCCAAATGAACGGGACAACATCACCTCCGGCAAACTCAGGATTTGGATCGTATCCGCCCTGTTCGTTCTTGAGCAACGCCACTTCTTCCCAACCGTCTACCCTGAGCTGGCGCTTCTTTAACCGCTTCAGCAGTTCACGGAAAAAGTAGGCCTGCAGGTTTCTGGGATCTTTGATTTCAGGATGCGATGCCATCAATTCCGCTGCCATGGGCGATTTTGTCCACGCCCCTTCCGGCACCTCATCACCACCGGCATGGAATTCGTCGAGTACGAGTCCCGCTTCACTATACATCTTCGCAATTTCGTCCACAACTTTTTCATAGAACCGATAGGTCGACTCGCGTGCCACACTCACAACGTTATCGGTATACGCTTGCGCCGACAAGTATTCCGACTTGTCTTCAGGGTCAATCAGGCGGTATTCATTCGCTTCCTCTTCCCTGCCCTCCTTCATCAATCGTTGGTAGCGGGCCTCCATCGCTTTGATGGCTGCACGCGCATGGCCCGGGAAATTTAACTCGGGAATCACCTTGATGTGCCTTGCCTTTGCGTACTTCAATATCTCGACAAAGTCCGCGCGTGTGTAATAGCCCGTTCCGTGATTGTTTTCACCTCCGGCATAAGGACCGGATCCGTATGCGGGGTGCAACGCCGGCGCCTCCTTGCCTGAAGTATGCTGGCGCTGCCCCCCTACGGATGTCAATTCCGGTAAACCGGGAATTTCCAATCGCCACCCTTCATCTTCGGTTGTATAGAGAAGAAAGCGATTAATCTTGTAAAACGAAATCAGGTCAAGCGTACGCAATATGGTTTCCTTCGTTTGAAAATTGCGACTAACATCCATATGCAGTCCCCGGTAACCAAACCGGGGCGCATCGTCTATCGCGACAGCAGGCAGTGCAAAGTCTCCGGATTGTTGATACGCCGAGAGTGGAATAAGCGCACGCAATGATTGAATGCCATAGAACACGCCTGCTGCGTCGCTTCCGGTAATTGTGATTTCCGAAGGCGACATCCGCAGTTGGTAGGCTTCTTTGTTCTTTCCGTTGACCTGCACTTCACCCACGCGAAGCACAATGGCCTTCCCCGCATTTGGATGTTGCGTCACTTTCCTTAAAGGCTTTCCTATTACTTTCTCCAGCTTGTCTGCCAGGTAATCCGCCTCGTTTTCAAGTGCCGGCTCATACACGATCACGACTTCTTCAGTGACCTCGAAAGATCCGCTTTCATCTTCGATACGAACAGGTGACGGGATGACCCGATGCAGGCTCGTATTCGGCAGCAATTTCAGCGCTTCGTTATCGTGGTACATCCAGGCGGCCGTCGGTATCGGCTCTTCATCCTCGGCATTGCGGTTGATCTGATCGGCGCGCGTAAAAGGAACAAAGCTGAAATCGGTGACCTCCGCGATGCGCTCTTCGTGGCCTGCGTTATCGTAAAAGACAAAGTATAATCCCAACGGACGATCCGTCTCCTTGATGACACCTTCCGTACCAGTGTAGTTGATCACAACTGAGTCGCCGTTCGCAAGCAGAAAGTCCTTTGCCGGCACCAGCTTGTACCAGTCGCCGTTGATGTGCTGTACCGTCGCCGGCTGCGGCGTACGGTTCTCCAGGATCGGCCGCGGGGCCATATTGAAAAACAACGCCCAGTTCCTGTCGTTGAGTGTAAAGGCGTCGTTGTTGACAAGCGTAAAGCGCGCCTCGAATACGTCTGGCGTGTCAGTAAAGTTCGAAATAAGCTCCCAGCGAACAGCGATGTCGGTGGCCCCGCGCTCCTCCTTATTATGAGTGGAAGTGCAAGCCGCCAGGGAAATGGTCAGCAGGAGACACAGAAGAAGCGGGTGAGCAACAAGTGAAGCGTTGCCACGCGTGCATGACGGTCTATTTGCGTTGATCATATTTTGTCGGTCAAGTATTGAAGTATTGTGAGCGCGTTCCCGGCGCCGATGCTGTCACAGCGCCGTGTGCCGCCGACACCGGCCCTTCGGCAAGCTCAGGGACCGGTGCGCTTCGGTTGCTTGCCGAAGCACCCATCCTACTGCGCAGCCGAGATCACGCCAAGATACCTTCCCATCCAGTAGGGCAACAACCAAATGTCGCCCGCACTGTATTCCGAAGTACCGCCATCGCCGCCGTCAAGCTGAAAACGGTTAGCGTTGTGTCGGTTGATCGGCAGTTCGTCAGGTGGGAGCACTTCAGTAATCGTTTGTCTGCGAAAGTTGGGTTCGATCTTTTCGATGTCTTTGCGGTGACTGTTCTTCACTGTCCAGTGTACCAAATCGAGCGGATACTCTTGTAGATACCATATCGCTTCCTCGAGATCGAAGTCGCTGGTACCGGTGATGGCGGTAAAAATATTCCATGCCGCTTCTTTTTCCGGGCGCTCGATTTCCCAATGATCAATGATGGCGTCCCTGAAGTTCGTTTTCAACGTATCGTTGAAAGCGTATCGATAGAGTCCCCAGTACCCGAGGAAATACATTTCGTCATCCGAGTGGTTCCACGACTCTGACAGCATTTTGCTCCAGTCGTCGGCACTGTCGGGCGCCATTCCAATTTCCGCCATCGGGCGCATCAGGTTTTCATAGTAGCCGTACTGCGTCATCAACTCAAACGCCTTGTCTTTATACACTTCTTTCTTTGTGAAGTGATACGCCGTTTGCAGCATGGCGACGATATTCGACGCGTTGATCTTGCGGTCACCCACCATGATCGGGCGCGCGTTGACGTAGTCGGGATGCCACCGACCCCAGGTAGTCGGCTTGCCATCCCAATCGACAAGGTACATGTCGTTGTCGATGATATGCTGCATCAGCGAATCCATCATTACGATGGCGCGGTCCTTCAATTCACCGTCAAGCAATTCTGCCATCGCACCAAAAATGAACATATGGCCGATAGCCTCGTCGCTGCTCGTGGTTGACTTCCAATCCCATTCGGGATGTTCGGCGCGCCGCCACGGTTTCGAGTCGTATTTGTAGCCGCGTCTTTCAAAAGAACGCGACGGAAATCCCTGGATTCCATTGATTGTGTAGAGTCGTTCCATCGCCTCCATCGCTTCACGCAGATTTTGAAGCGCCTCCGGTGACTGGGTTACCTTGTACCGGAAAAGTTCCGCGCCCATGTACATGGTGGTCCATAAGCCATCATTATCGGAATCTTCGAGCGAGCCGGTGTCGACATTACCGTCGGTCATGTACCCAAGGGTGGCATTAAAGCCGTGGCGAATATGACGGTTGCGCACCTGCTTTTCAAAAAAGTCCGCTTTGGCTTGCAACGTCATTTTTTCATAGCAGATCTGCCCAAGACCTTTGTCGGTAAGGATAAGGACGGAATTCTCCGGCCCCTTCTCAATATCAATTACCGCGTCCGAAGGTATCCAACGACGAGACGCGTAGTAATTGAATTTTCCGTCATCCTTCAACATGAAGGCGCCGCGCGTAGAACCGAACCAAAGTTTACCATCGATTTCCTGCACGGTTGTCAATTCGGTCCAGGGCAGCTTTCGCTGGACGTCACCCTTGCGCTCAAAAGTCGATCGGTCTGCAATAAAGTAACCGTCCGTCGTTCCGACGACCACCTCGCTAGTTCCAGTGAGCGCGAAGCACGTCAGGCCGGCGCCTTCCAACACCTGGTTGAGCGATCCCTCAGCAGGGGCAAAAGTGCTGATCGTGCCCTCACTTAAGACCAGAAAGCGCTTGTTAGCAGGGTCATAGACGATATCCTCTACGGATGCAGGATGTTGCCCCGTCCATACGACGGATGAATCCTTCAGGTATTGAAGGGCTTTGCCATCGGAGATCAGGAAATCAAAATCCTCGCCACCTGCCAGCAGAGAAGCTTTCGGCAGCGTATGCTTCACGTAAAGGTTCCCGGCCCACGCATTGCTGAGCACTGCCTTGTCATCGACGTACACAATATGATCCCGATACAAGGTAAGATTTGATATCTTCTTATCAGCGATCGGACGATAATACCGGTCCTTCACAAGTGTACCCGGATACAAAAACTCCCCCGCGTGCGGCCGGTACAAATTTTGAGAGGTGGAAATCTGGATCACCCCATTGCGGTCAGCATAGACGCGTTTCAACACAACATCGTCCTCCAGTCGATATTTCTTGCTGACATCTTGTACGAACGCCACGTCTTTGTGAACGGGCTGATGGCTCCGGTCGTCCGATCCGGCGCAGGAGGCCAACCATACGATCAATACTACGAAAAATGCGCGCTGAGAAAAGCGCTTCCAGGGTGCAAATGATTCGCGAAACATATCCAGTGTTTAAGACAACAACAAGGATATTCAATTTTCACGAGACGGAAGGTTACGAATTACGTTTATTATTCCTTTGTTTGCGCATGTGCGTGCGCAAGGATCCATACGTCACTTACATCACGGCTTACAATAACCATCGTACTATTTCGCAATCACAAACGCATCGCGTTCCTTTCCGTTCTGGTCATAGCTGGTGTAGTACAACTTCTTTCCATCGATTTTCAAATGCTGGTAATAATAGCCGACCGGGAATTGTGTAACGGCATAAGGCTCTTCCGTCATGTTGTCGTGACGTGCGGGTATACTGATTGAAATGGTGTACACGGTGCCCTTATCATAAGCGTCGACCACTTTACCGGCGTTCATGGGTCGCGAGCGCATATAATAATGAACGTGTCCTCCCATCACCAGGTCAACGTGATAGCGATCAAACAGCGGCACCCATGCCTCCTGCAACTCAGGATAGGGTTCCTCATAATTATAAGGAGGGAAGTGAAACATGGCAAATTTCCAAAGCGCCTTCGACTGTTTCAGTTTTTCTTCGATCCAGGGCGTGTGGGCGTCGACATCCGATGTGGCGTCGATCATCAGAAACAAGGCATCGCCATATTCGAACGCATATGTTGATTCTTTGTCTACGCCTTCGGGGCCATTCTTCGGGAGACTGAACAAGTCGTAGTACATCTTTGCGCCAAGGCCATCCTGCCGATCGTGGTTTCCGGGAACCGGCATTAAAGGCTTTTGTGAAAAAGCTTTTCCAGCGTATCCGAAAAACCTGTCCCAGTCATCGCGATACAATCCGGTACTGACCAGGTCTCCTGAAATGGTATAGAATGCTGCATCGTTGTGGCGCGATGCGAGGTTGACCAACTTGCCAGAGTCGGGGAAACAATGTGTGTCTCCGAACCAGATAAAAGAAAAGCCGTTGGCCTTGTCGTCTTCAGTTGTAAAAGTGCGAACATCCGACCACATACCGCTTTCCGGAGACCCGGCCTGATAGAAATATTGTGTGCCGGGCCGAAGATTCGCAAGGTTTGCAGTAAAGCGGTGGATGTAGCGGTCATTCATCAGCATACGGTCTTGCATCAGGTAGGCGGAAGCTTCAACGGTTGCGGTATCAGTCGCCGTCTCGCCGGCCGGCCAAAATTTGACTGCACCGGTAGTGGTAGCCGAATCCGTTCGCCACTGGATATCAATAGTCGTTTGCGGCGTGTCGCTCCACGTCAGCATGAGTTGGTCGGGCTTTCCGGAGGCAGGATAGGGCGTTTTGCGAAAAGCGTTGACCACGTGCGCCTCGCGTGCCCTGCCGCGAACAGTGGTGAAGAGCTTTTGCCCGTTGAGTGCGGGCGGAACATCAACAAGTAAAAGATCTGACCAATCATGATAAGTAAACGCACCCGGTGCCATCGTCATGATCTCGTACTGTGCAGGATAGACATCGGTGATCTGCAAGTCATCGTCGGCGTCCTGGGGCCCCACCGAGACAAAGTAAACGGGACGGTGTTTGTCGAAACCGTTGATGCCCAACTCCACCTTTCCGGCGTCGAACTTCTTTTGCCATACCTCGTATTCGTAAGACTGGCTGGTTACTGTCTGGCTGGTTTTTACAAAGCCTACGGGCTCCAGCCAGAAGGGAACAGTTGCCTGTTCTTTGTGGCGCATGATCGACACCACCACAGGTACGTTGACGGTGAAATACTGGTAACGGGTGGCGAGCACCCTCTTCTCTTCGTCCGTCAGGAAGTTGAGCATGAAGGCGTCGTCAATGCTGTCGTACCGTTCCGGTGGTACCTGTTTGTACAGACGCGAAATCACGTCGTCCATCACCCCGGAAACCGTTGCCGTCCTTCCGGATTGAGGAGCGCGTGTGCAGGAAAAAATGATCAGGACCAGGGCTATCGCCGGGTATCTGAATGTCATGGCGTATCGAAATTTTGTTTGAACAAAAAAAGGGCCGGCCATATTGAAGGCATCGACCCTTTTTACTGGATTTTCCTTAACCCAAACCAGTACTTTATGAGATACCAAAGGTATGGGAAGACCCTCAAAAACATGTCAACTTTTGCGCATAAGAAAGCCCAAATTACGTCAATTGAAGAAAGATGGGTGATTGCCCATTCTATTTGTTTGTTTCTGATTAAGAAACATTCGATTTTTGGACAAATCTATCTCCACACTATCATGAAACCTATTGTTCAAATTTCCCTTGATCTGACCAACATTGAAGAAGCGCTCGACACCGCAGCCATGGCGTTACGCGCTGGTGTAGACTGGCTGGAGGCCGGGACACCGCTGATACTCGCGGAAGGCCTGCACGGTGTCAGAAAACTGCGCGAAGCGTTTCCCAAGACACCGATTGTCGCCGACCTGAAGACGATGGATGGTGGCTACCTGGAAGCGGAGATGATGGCCCAGGCGGGGGCAACGCACGTCGTTGTGATGGCGCGGGCGCACGAAGAAACGATTAAATGTGTGGTGAAAGCCGGCCGCGACTACGGTGTGGCAGTGATGGGCGACAACCTTGGTTGCCCCGACATGATCGCGGGTGCCAAGATGCTGGAAGACCTTGGATGCGATTATGTGATTCACCACATTGGATATGACGAACGCCGGGGTATCGCCGCGCGCGGGGAACGTATGCCCAGTCCGTTGGATCAGTTGCGGGAAGTCGTCGCCGCCGTCAAAGTACCGGTACAGGCTGTTGGGGGACTAACCCTTGAACAGGCGATACAGTGTCCTGAATATGGGGCCCCACTCGTCGTCCTCGGCGCCCCGCTTACCGTCGATGCCGACGCCTTCAAAACCGCCAGCGGAAACCTTGAGGATTCCCTGCGATTAATTTGCGAAAAAATCCACGCCTATGGAAATTAGAAATTAGTCATTAGAAATTAGTCATTAGAAATTAGACATTGGAAATTGGGCAACACCTCAACACACCAACACACCAACACACCAACACATCAATACATCAACACCTCAACACATCACTCATCCTCGAAGCACCAACCAGACCCTTCGGCAAACTCAAGAACCGAGGCACCCATGAACACATTAACACACTAACACATTAACACATTATCATGAATATCCCCGCAGTCGTCAATTATGCTCCGGAAAAAGGTTCCGTCGAAATCAGAGAGATCGCAAAGCCCGTTATCGGCGATGAAGACGTTTTACTTGAAGTCGCGAACGTAGGTGTTTGCGGCAGTGACCTTCACCAATGGACCGCCAGTCACAGTTGGGCCGTCAACTATCCCGTCGTACTCGGTCATGAGTTTGGCGGACGCATTGCCGAGGCGGGCAGTCGTGTTGTCGGGTGGAAGGAAGGCGACCGTGTCGTCAGTGAGACCGCTGCGGTTATTGACCCCAACAACTCGATGACGCGTATCGGCCTGTACAACCTTGACCCTACCCGCAAGGGTTTCGGCTATGGCGTGAACGGCGCGATGACGCGCTTTGTGCGCGTGCCGGCGCGGTGCCTCCACCGCGTACCTGACAATCTCGCTTTTGAAGAGGCGTGCCTGACGGAGCCCTGTTCAGTTGCGTATAACGCCGTCGTTGTCAATTCATCCCTGCGTCCGGGTGACCGTGTTGTCGTCATTGGTCCCGGCACCATCGGCATTCTCTGCGCGGCGGTCGCCAAGCTCTGCGGTGCGGAAGTCGCACTCGTCGGTCTTGAGCACGATCGCAACCGGCTCAACGCCGCGAAGCCTTATGGGTGCGACGTCATCATCGGCGATGCGACCGGATGGGCGCGGGAGCGCGACGGTATGGGCGCCGACTGCGTGATCGACTCATCAGGTGTTAGTGCTACGCTGAAGATCGCACTCGACCTGGTCAGGCCGAACGGACAGATTACAAAAGTGGGATGGGGTCCGCAGCCGCTTGGATTTTCACTGGACCCGCTCGTTCAGAAGAATGTGCGGCTGCAGGGAAGCTTTAGCCACAACTGGCCCGTATGGGAACGTGTCATTGCGCTGCTCGCCAGCGGCCAGCTCAACGTCAAGCCGATTATCGGTGGCGTATGGCCCATCACCGAATGGCATGAGGCGTTTGAAAAAATGCACAAAGGTGAAGTGGTGAAGAGCGTTCTTAAACCTGTATAACGGTGCGGCTACAGAATAAAGTCATCATCGTTACAGGGAGTACGACCGGTATCGGAAGGGCGATTGCCCTGCGTGCTGTGGCAGAAGGTGCGCGGGTCGTCTTACACGGCCTGGAAGCCGACCTGGGGAATGAGGTACTATCGGAGATCGGCAAAGATAAGGCGGCACTGCACATCGAGGATATCGCCGCGCCTGAGGCGGCGACCAATTTGGTCAGCCTCGCCACTCAAACCTTTGGGCAACTCGATGCCATTGTGAACAACGCCGCATGGGTGGTCTCCTCTGACATCGAGAGCACCACGCCCGACTTCCTTCGGAAAGTGATCGACGTAAACGCCATCGGTCCTTTCGCATTGATCCGCGCCGCCCTGCCACACCTGAAAAAAAGTGAAGGCGCCGTAGTGAATATAGGATCGGTCAATGCCTGGAGTGGTGAACCGAACCTTCTGGCTTACAGCGTGTCGAAAGGAGCGTTGACGACGCTCACCCGCAACCTCGGTGATACGCTCTTCCGCGAACACGGTGTGCGTGTGAATCAGATCAATCCCGGATGGGTACTCACGGAAAAAGAGATCCAACGAAAGAAAGAACAAGGATTACCGCCCGACTGGTATAAAGACCTGCCAAAAACATTCGCGCCCTCCGGCAGACTGATCGCGCCCGCCGAAATCGCCGCCGCAGCCGTCTACTGGCTTTCAGATGAATGCGGCCCGATAACCGGACAAGTCGTTGATCTCGAACAATACCCTTTCCTTGGACGCAACCCTCCTAAGTCGTAAGTTTTAAGTTTTAAGTTGTAAGTTCTAAGTTTTAAGTTTTAAGTTTTAAGTTTTAAGTTCGGCAACGCTCACATGACATTCTTGATGATATATGAACGACCCGCGACCTCCCTACGCGAAAACGCACAACTCACGTCTCACGACTCACGACTCACGACTCACGTCTCACGATTCACGACTCACGACTCACGTCTCACGTCTCACGATTCACGATTCACAACCAATAACCTAGAAAACGATGGCCAAGCTCGCTGCCTTTCCCAAAGCCTTTATGCAGGCACTCTGCAAAGATGGATCCATGAAGCTTTCAGAATGGATCGATCTCGCTTCAAAACTTGATATCGACGGACTCGAATGGTACGCCGGCTTCCTTGAAATGGCGGACGAATCAAAGTGGCGGCATTTTCGCAAGCTGGTGGAAGATCATGGTAAAGTCATTCCAATGATGTGCTGTTCTCCCGACTTCACCCATCCTGACAAGCGCTTTCGCGAGAAGGAGATCGAAAAACAAAAGCAATGGATCGATATGACGCATATCCTCGGCGGAAGTTATTGTCGCGTACTTTCGGGACAGCGGCGTCCGGAACTATCGGTCGACGAAGGTATAAAGCTCGCGGCTGAGTCGATCGAAGCATGTCTCCCCTATGCGGCTGACCGCGGCATCACGCTTATCATTGAGAATCACTACAAAGATGACTTCTGGGAATATCCGGAGTTTGCACAAAAGATGGATGTCTTCTGCAAACTGGTCGACCGCATTCACCATCCCAACTTTGGCGTGAACTACGACCCCAGCAATACCTATCTTGCCGGTGAAGATCCGCTGGAACTATTGAAGCGCGTATCTGACCGGGTGGTCACCATGCATGCCAGCGACCGCTACCTCAAAGAAGGCACGATCGAAGACCTGCGCAAGGAAGAGGGTGGCGCTACAGGTTACGCGAAACGCCTCAGCCACGGTGAGATCGGCAAGGGCCTTAACGACTACGACGCCATCTTCACCGAACTCAAGTCCAAAGGCTTCGATGGATGGATCAGCATCGAAGACGGCGTTGAAGGAATGGAACAACTGGAAAGAAGTGTGGCTTTTCTCAGGCGGAAGATGCGGGAGTACTGGGGGTAGGTGGGAGGTTGTAGGTTGCAAGTTGCAAGTTGCAAGTTGCAGGTTGGAGGTTGCAGGTTGCAGGTTGGAGGTTGCAGGTTGCAGGTTGCAGGTTGCAAGTTGCAGGTTGCAGGTTGCAGGTTGCAGGTTGCAGGTTGCAAGTTGCAGGTTGCAAGTTGCAGGTTGCAAGTTGCAAGTTGCAGGTTGCAGGTTCAAGGTTTAAGGTTTAAGGTTTAAGGGAAAGTCGAGATGAGGGTTCTGTTTTCCATGTTGTTTTTTATTTTTTGTTTGGGCAGCGTGTATGGATTTGATGCTGTGCATGGGAATCTTATTAAAGGGGCGGTCACCGATGAAGCAACCGGCGAGCGACTGGCGGGTGCTTCGGTGGTTCTCAACCAGGGAGCGATTGGCACCAAAACGGACCTGCTCGGCAATTTCGAATTTGACAATCTTCAGGATGGAACGTATAGCATCACCGTTACATTTATCGGGTACGCGCCGACAACCCTTGAGGTGACCCTTTCGCAAAATGAGACCAAAACTATTGCCGTCAGGCTGTCGCCCGCAAGCTTGAACCTTCACGAAGTGACGATTACTGACGCAAGTTCAACAGAGGATGCGATGACGACCATCAATAAAATCGACATCGAACTCAGGCCGTTGAAATCATCACAGGATGTGCTGAGGATGATTCCCGGACTGGTGACCGCACAGCACGCCGGGGGTGGAAAAGCTGAGCAAATATTTTTACGCGGATTTGACATTGATCACGGGACGGATATTGCCCTCACGGTAGATGGTATGCCCGTCAACATGGTTTCGCACGCTCATGGGCAAGGCTACGCGGATCTTCACTTTGTTATTCCGGAGCTGATCGACCATGTTGACTTCAACAAAGGTCCTTACTACGCAAACACTGGAGATTTCAACACGGCAGGATACGCTAACTTCGTCACAAAGAAAACGCTCGAAAAAAGTAGCGTAAAGCTCGAAGCCGGGCGCTTCGATACGTGGCGCACCGTTGCCTTGCTGGATCTCCTCGATAACGAGCAGAAAAACCAGCATGCCTACGCGGCGGCGGAGTACCACTACACCAATGGCCCGTTTGTCAGTCCCCAAAACTTCAGTCGCCTGAACCTGTTTGGAAAATACCATGGTATGATCGGAGACGACAAGCTTGTGGAAGTTTCGCTTTCGACCTTCAAGAGCCAATGGGATGCCTCAGGGCAAATTCCTGAACGTGCTGTCAGCCAGGGACACATCACGCGGTTTGGCGCCATTGACGACACCGAAGGCGGCCGCACCGGCAGAACGAACGCCAACTTCACAATGACAAAACTGTTGCCCAACGGCAGCAGCATACGCAATCAAATCTATCTGTCCCACTACGACTTCGAACTCTACTCGAATTTCACGTTCTTCCTCAATGATCCGGTCAACGGCGACGGTATCCTCCAAAAGGAAGATAGAAACATTTATGGCTACAAGGGCACCTATCACAAGGCGTTTTTGTGGCTCGGAAATCCGGTGACGACTGAATCGGGCATCGGCATTCGGTACGACAACGTGACGGGCAGTGAATTATCGCACGTACAGGGACGAAACACTTTTCTCAATCCTATCACGCTTGGCGATATCAACCAGATTAACGGAAGTATTTACACAGAAGGGTCGATGCAATTGACACCGCAATTTAGCGTCACCGCCGGCATACGTCTCGACGCTTTTTCGTTTCAGTACGCGGACGCGTTGCTTCCCATATACAATCGTCAGGTCGCGACCCAGGCCATTGCCAGTCCAAAGTTGAATCTCTATTACAACGTCACACCGTCATTACAGCTCTACATAAAGAACGGCATCGGCTTTCATTCAAACGATAGTCGCGTAGTCGTGTCACAGCACGGCGTCGAGATTTTGCCTAAAGCGTATGGCACTGACATCGGCCTTTTCGCAAAGCCCGTTCAAAATCTGTTGCTCAATGTGGCGGCATGGCAGTTAAGGCTTGAGCAGGAATTTGTTTATGTCGGTGATGAAGCTGTCGTCGAAATAAGTGGCGAAACACAACGGTACGGTTTAGACCTTTCGCTGCGATATCAAATGGCGGACTGGCTATACCTCGATCTCGACGGAAACTATGCCCATGGCCGGTCCGTTGCGGAGCCCGAGGGCGAAAATCTCATTCCCCTTGCGCCTACCTTGACAAGCATTGGTGGTATCAGCACGTCATGGCGCAACGGATTGCGCGCAAGCATCCGCTACCGGTACGTGGGCGACCGACCGGCGAACGAAGACAACAGTGTTCGCGCGTTGGGGCATTTTCTTTTGGACGCCGGCGTGAGTTATACCACCCGAAGCTTCCAGTTAGCCGTCAACGCCACGAACTTGCTCAATGAAGAGTGGAACGAAGCGCAATTTGACACGGAGACGCGATTGCCCTGGGAAGCACAGGGCATATCGGAACTGACGTTTACTCCTGGAGATCCCTTCTTCATCAAGGCGGCAGTCACGATATACTTTTGACGGACCGATCAAACGGTCAGCCGGCCTCCATGTTCCTTCCAGCAACCTTGTCGTTGCGGGCGTAAAGAACGACTCCCCTGACAATTGTGCATTCTACATTAATGTTCTCGTCGAAGATAACGATATCGGCGTCTTTGCCGGGCATGATTGTCCCCTTGCGGTCTAACACGCCGGCTATGCGTGCGGGCGTGCTGGTCATCATTCTCACGGCATCGGTCAGCGGTACATCGGCGAGTGAGATCATGTTGCGTACCAGACGATCTGCTGTCGCCACACTTCCCGCAAAGGCGGTGCGGTCAGGAAGCTTGGCTACATCGTCTTCGACGATCACAGGGAGACCCGTCTTCATATTTCCGAGGATACTTTTTCCGGGTGGCATCCCCGCGGCCCGCATCGCATCAGTAATGAGTGCCGTGCGGTCAGCACCCTTTATTTTGTAGACGAGTTTCAGTAGCGGCGGCGGCAGGTGAACACCGTCGGCGATTATTTCAACATCCATTTCATCAATAACAAAAGCACTTTCGACGGCACCCGCATATCGAAAAGCGTTGCGTCGAGTTACGCCCAACATACCTGAGTACAAATGAGTCGCCAGCGTATAACCGTTGTCAAACGCGGCAACGACATCTTCGTAGATAGCATCCGTATGCGCAAGGGCGGCGAGGATGCCATGCGCGCGAAGGTAGCGTCCAAAGGCAAGGGCACCTTTCAGCTCCGGGGCAGCGCTCCAACGGCGGATGGAAGGAGAATGGGCAATGACGGCCTTGTATTCTTCAGGATCAGGATCGCGGATATAACGTGGGTCCTGTGCGCCGCGCTGATTCATGGCAAAGTAGGGACCTTCCAGGTGCATGCCGAGAAACTGTGCTCCACGTGTATTTTTTTGTGTGGCCCGCTCGTAACAGGTGAGCGTGTCGAACAATCCCTGTTTATCACTCGTGAGTGTTGTCGGCACCATCGATGTGGTGCCATACTTAATATGCTTCTCTGCAATCTTCAAGAATGCCTCTTCGCTTCCGTCCATGAAGTCATGGCCACCACCGCCATGCACGTGAATGTCGATAAATCCAGGTGCCACGTAATTTCCCTTTGCATCGATTTCAACCGCATCAGGCGCGCTGACGTTGCCTTCTTCTACCCCGGCAATCACACCTTCCGAGATCAGGACCGTGCCCTGGGGAATAATCCGGTAAGGGGTGACAATCCGCGCGTTGAAAATTCTTAACGTTACAAGCGACATAGATTTACCTATCGAAAGAAATAATGGCGTTCATTCATAAGGCCCACCTACGAATGCGATGCCCGTACACCGCATAGTAGATCAGGTAAAGATAGCAGGGAAATAACACCCAATAGGCGGTGCGTACATCGTACACGTCCGCAAAGTGACCATAGAACAAAGGCATGATGGCGTTGCCGCACAAGCCCATGATCATGATGGAAGCCCCCAGCTTGGTGAACTTTCCGAGTCCATCGAGTGCGAGTGGCCAAATGCCCGCCCATACGAGCGAATTTGCGAGGCCGAGCAACACGACGAACCAGATCGAAATATCGGCGGCATGTCCAAGGAAATTGACTTCACCGTCCATGTAAATAATACCGAGCGTAAAGAGTCCGCCGAGGATGGTGCACAGGCGCAACACCGTTACCTGGCTGACTAACCTGGGGATGCAAATGATACCGAGAACATAACCACAAATGGTTGCCGTCAATGTATACGATGGAAACACTTTCGCCTCCATGAGGCCGATACCCATCGACTGCGCGTACCCGATAATGGTATCGATCGCAATCACTTGTGTTCCAACGTGAATAAAAATTGCAACTGCGCCGAGGATAAGATGCGGAAACTGAAAGATGCTGGTCTTGCTCGAGTTTGCCGAAGCTACTGCATCGCTTTCCCGTTCGGTGTCTATTTCAGGTAGCGGTGAATACCGTACGAACAACCCGAGGGCTATCAGGACCACGCCGACACAAAAGTAAGGAACGATTACCCGCCTGATGAGTTCATCCAGTGCCGCATTTTTTTCCGCTTCGCCCATGGAGTCGAGACTCGCGAACAGGGCATTGTCGGTGCTCTTCAAAATAACAGCTGCAAAGATCAGAGGTGCGAGAATACCGGCAAACTTGTTGCAGATTCCCATGATGCTGATGCGTTGTGCGGCACGCTCCTTTGGGCCAAGCACGGTAATGTAGGGATTGACGGCCGTCTGCAGGACGGACAAACCAACACCCAGGGTAAACAATCCCAACAAAAATATTTCATAGGTCCGGACGTATGCGGCAGGGATAAACAGAAAAGCACCCATCGCCATGATCCAGAAGGCAAACATCATCCCTCGCTTGAACCCCACCCGCTTGAGCAGAAAAGCGGAAGGCACGGACATTACGAAATAGGAAATATAAAATGCAAACGCCACGAGATACGCCTGAAAGTTGGTGAGCTCACAGGCGATCTTGAAATAAGGAATCAATATGGCGTTAATCCACGATACGAAGCCAATAATGAAAAACATCATCCCGATAAGCAGAATCGATATCGTCAGATGTCGCTTGCTCAAGGACTCCACTGTGACTGAGGCGATGCCTTTCTTATCGCTTTTTTCTGCTACGGCAGTTGGGGTGGACATTGGTTATTGGTTTGTTGGTTGTTGGCTTTTGGCTTGTTAGTTGGAGAGCATTGTTCAAACGCCCTTCCTGCGGAAAAATAATAACCAAACTACACGGTGGGTTCCCAGCCCGGCTCATAGTCACGGCTCCAGAATTTCGTCGCCTCGCGGTCGTCGATAATACGTCCGTTTTCAGGGTTAATATTCAGCGTGTGCCCGGAACGCTGCGCAATGTTACCAAGCTGCACCAGAAGGGTACTCTTATGTCCACCTAATATGTCTGCATTCTGCACAGCGCCTTTGCGGATGCCGTCAAAGAAGTTAAGAACATGGTATCCATCCAGTTGTTGTGACGGGTTCGCTGCATTGCGTGCATCTACGGTCAGATCGTTCTCGACATGCTTCACCAGTTTATTCTTCAGGTCGAAGACTTTGTAAGCGTTGCCGCCATCTATCTGAAGCGCACCTTTCTCACCGTAAAAGATAACGCCTACGCTACTGCCTTCTACATGGTGACCATTGCAGCTGCGACCTTCCCAGGTAATCGACGATTTGTTTTCAAAATCCAGCGTGATGACTTGCGTGTCGGGCGTCTCCCAGTCGTCTTCGTAACGATAGCGACCGCCGCCCGAAGTAACGCGAACTGGATAATCTACCTGCAGTCCCCAGCGCGCGAGGTCCACCATGTGCGTGCCATTGTTGAGCGCCTCTCCCGTTCCCCAGTGCCAGAACCAATGCCAATTGTAGTGGATAACATTGTCTTTGTAGGGCATGCGCGGCGCCGGCCCCTGCCACAACTCATAGTCCAGCCATGAAGGCACAGCAGAAACTTTCCCAATGCCGATGGATTGACGATTGTTGGTATACCACGTTTTGGCGAAGTATGGGCGCCCGATGGTGCCGTCGTGAACCTCTTTGATTCCCGCCGCCACGTTGGGCCAGGATCTTCGCTGATTACCCATCTGAATCACGCGCTTGTACTTCTTCGCTGCCTGCACAACAAGTTCTCCTTCATGCGGATTGTGGCTGCATGGCTTTTCAAGGTATACATGTTTGCCTGCCTTACACGCGAGAATGGCCGCAGGTGCATGCCAGTGGTCAGGCGATGTAACGATTAACGCGTCCACATTCTTGTCTTCGAGTGCTTTGCGGAAATCCGGTGTGGCTTTCGGACGTTTGTTCTGAATCTTTTCAAGGGCCGCGATGCACTTTTCCGCCGCACGGGTGTCAACATCGCACACATGCCGTATTTCACAACCTTCCTGTCGCGCAAAGTTTCCCGAAACGGCGTAACCCCGGGAATTGACACCCATCACGGCCACGTTGATGCGCTCGTTTGCGCCCATGATACCTGCATAGCTTTTCGCGCTAAATCCCGGAAGGATTCCGCCCAATGAAACAGCCGCCGCACCTGCAGCTGCCGTTTTTATGAATGCTCTTCGTTTGTTGTTCATTTTGATTGGAATTATGAAACTTTACTTCAACGATTTCTTCGCCTTTGCCATCGCACTTTCAAGGGTCACTGCTTTTCCACCCTGGCGCTTGCTTTCATCAGCAGCCTCCATAAAGGCGAACATTTCGATTGTCTCTTCCGGCGAAACCGGGGCCTGGCCGGTGTTGAAGAATTTCACGACTTCAACAAGCAAAGGATCATATCCTTCGTATCCCTTGAGTTGCTCAATCGATTTTTCGCCAAACACATGACCACCATAACCGATCTTGTTATCGCGCAGTCCGCGGAATGTGCCGATCCGGTTATCTTCCCACAGACCCACCACCACGTCCGCACCTTCGGTGTGGGTGCGCGTAACGCGCTTACAACCGGTACCCATCACGGTATAAAGCATTTCCACGCCATGGATGCCGTACCAGGAAAAGTCGAGGTGTGTTTTTTCCAGATGCGCGGGACTGAAGACATCAGCGCCGTTCACTTTGCCCACCTTTCCCTTCGCGATCTCCTGAATGTCGGACGTATACCGAAGGGATGACGACGAAAACACAGGCACGTTGTATTTCCTGGCGGCCTCGTAGATGGCAATCGCATCCGGAAGGAACGCGGCAACCGGCTTGTCGATAAACAGCGTCTTACCTGCCTTCAACACCGGAATGGCCTGCTCAAGGTGCAATCGGCCGTCGTTCGTTTCGAGCATCACTACATCCACCTGACGTAAGAGCGCGCTGATGGAGTCTACAATGGCAACGCCCATCTTTTGTACTTCTTCCGTATAGCCGGGGATGCGGCGCACGCTGGACTCGATGTCCCTGCTACCCTGTGGGTAGGCAGCCACTACTTTGTAGCCTCCATATTCAGGCCCGGCGTTCTCATTGTTAAATGTTTTCGTAAAGGCAACGCTATGCGAAGTATCCAGCCCGATCATCCCGATGCGTTTGCCTTTCTCCGGGGAACGATGTCGCGCAAAGGTGGAAGTAGCGGCGAGGTTAAATCCTAAGCCAAGACCCGCGACCGCGGAAGACTTCAAAAAATTACGTCGATCAAATACTCTTTTCATAAAGTAGTTTTGCAATTTAATTATGTGTGCTTACGCACGTTGTTCCAGAAAATCGCTGACAAACTCATCATCCGTTAAATGCGGATACGCCTTGCAAACGCGGTCGATCTCCGCCATTTGTCCTGGCGACAGCTCTTCCTCGGGATTAAGACACCATCGTCCCGCAAGCAGTCCCTGCCTTCGCAACACTTCATGTATGCCGGGAATGCAGCCCCGAAAATTATGCGCGGGATCAAAGATGGCGGCATTCATGTCCGTCACTTCAATTCCCTTTGTCAGCAATGCATCGACACTTCCCTGCCCTGCCTTGTACTGCTTGATCTCTTCGAGCAGTTGTACCGCTTTGTGTGTCCACACTCCCCAATGACCGAGCAGACCTCCTGAAAAGTCCTTCTCAATGACCTTACCATCTATCTCAAAGCGGTAGGTCGTGAGAAGGTCAGCAACGATGTTGTCGTCGTTGCCCGTGTACAGTGCGATATCGTTGTGTCTGCCGGAAGCGCAGACCGCCCGTACCACATCAAGCGTCTGGTATCGGTTGAAGGCGGCGACTTTGATCGCGGCCACGTTTTTTATTCCGGCAAATGACCGCCAAAAGTCGTAAGTAAATATTCTGCCACCCACACTGGGCTGAAGGTAAAAGCCAAACACCGGAATCACTTCCGCCACGGCCTTCACACGATCCAGTATTTGCGCCTCCGTCCAGTTTTGCAATCCGCCCATGCTGAGCAAGCCCATATCGTAGCCGAGTTCGAGGGCAAGTTCTGCTTCCGCAATAGCCTGGTTCGTCGGCCCTACCAATCCGGCTATTTTGATGAAAGGTCGACGTAAACGTGCCGCGTCAACTTCCTGCGCTGCAAGTTCAAGCACCGGTTTGTACAGGTCAATGCCGGGATTACGAATCTCAAACTGAGTGCTGTGTACGCCCACTGCGATGCCGCCGGCGCCGGCCGCGATATAGTATCGCGTAAGTCCGCGCTGACGTGCCTCATCAAGTTTGCGACTGGCATTCAAAGCCAGTGGATGCGCGGGAATAACAGTACCCTCGTGCAGGAGCTTTGTCAATTCAGGAAGGATGTTCAATTTTTTCATCACTAAAACTTGCCTTTTCTTTCCTGGAAATGAGTCGGTTTGTCGATTGTTTTCCCTCCGTGCGCTACCCATGTCGCGATAAGCCCGACCATTTTCCTCAACGTAACGCGGGGATAGCCGAACAGTTCGTGAGCGAGGGATGCATTGCTCAACAACGCGGTAGGCTGCGGTTCATTGACAAACAAAGGCTTTTTCCCGAAATGTGCACCGAACTGTTCGGCCAACCAGCGCACGGAAACAGTTTCCGGCCCCGTCACATTCAGTACTCGCGCCGGAGTATCACAATAGTGAAAAGATCGCAATGCAATTTCATTCGCGTCCCCTTGCCAGATCACGTTAACGAAGCCTGTCGTCAGGTCAATGGGTTGGTCTGCGATTACCGACCTGGCAATTTCAAGTAATACGCCATATTGAAAATCGATAGCATAGTTGAGGCGGTAGATCAGCGTGGGAATTTTATGTTTAAGCGAAAAGTACTGGAAGATGCGTTCGCGCCCGAGGCATGACTGTCCGTACTCACCTACCGGATTCGGAAGTTGATCCTCCGAGGCGCCACCTTCTGTGACAGGCACAAATGGGTAAACGTTCCCCGTAGAGAAGGCGACAATGCGTGCGTTCCGGTAGCGATCAGCCACGCGGCCGGGAAGGTAGGCATTCATCGCCCAGGTGAACGGCTCTTTTCCCGTGGTACCGAACTTGGTACCGGCAAGGTAGAGTACATTGGGCGCATCAGGCAGTGCAGCGAGGTCTTCCTCATTGAGCAAGTCAGCTGCAACAGTGTCGATACCTTGCGCTTCCAGTTCAGTCTGTGTGGTGGGTTCTGAGAAACGTGATACGCCGATAATTCTTCGATTAACCCCGGCAAGGTCAGTCGCGATCCGCGCCAGGCGCGCCATACTCGGTCCCATCTTTCCGCCAACGCCGAGAAGAATGATATCTCCCTGAAGTTTCTTCATATCCGACACAAGTGCGGGTGACGGCTTTAACATTTCCTGTTCCAAAACCTCCAGTTGACTCATTGTTTCAATATAGGCAAGTTATAGGCTAGTTTTTATGGCAGTCCCTCGAATCGCGTCCTGTTGACATCTCTCCGGGTACGTACCCGAAATGTAGCGATTTTCTCAAAATAAAAAAAGTAAAGAGCAGGAATGGGTCGGGCGCGTGCCCGGGCAACGGTTGACAGAACGGATTTGAAAATGCAGAAATATTGGTTTAAAATGGTCGGAAGTACCCGAATGACACATGTCGTAACCTTGTCGAAACAATGCGGGTCCTGTCCAGGTAAATTTGTGACCGCTTGTGTAAGGGAACTTCACAAGCCCCGGTGATTGGACGAGATTAATCACTACTGTCTTTACGCGAATGGAAAGATTTTTATTGGTACTCTTGCTTTGCATCCTCGGGCAGTCTGTCTCGGCCCAGAGTCGGCCTTCAGGCAAGAATGCGCCTGACTTTTTTCCTATCGCGGTCTGGGCTCAGAATCCTATCTATGCTTCGACATACCGGGCGCATGGCATCAACATGTACATCAACATTCACGATGGCATCGATCAGGAGAAACTCGACCTGTTAAGGCAGGCCGATATGAAAGTGATCACCCACCAGAATGCGTTCGGCTTGACGCAACTTGACGAGCCCTTGATCTACGGATGGATGCACAGCGATGAACCCGACAATGCGCAGCGGAACAAAACACAGAAAGACAAATGGGAACCCTGCCTTGATCCGGCCGATATTATTCGCGCCTATCGGAAGATCAGGAAGAACGATCCTTCGCGTCCCGTTTATCTCAATGTCGGACGGGGGGTGGCGTACACGAACTGGGCAGGACGGGGTGTGTGTCGCGGCAGGACGGAGATGTACAAAGTATCCAACAACGGATACCTCAAGGGTTGTGACATTGCCTCGTTTGATATTTATCCCGTCAATTCACGAGAGGAAGACGTCAAGGATCAGCTTTGGTACATTGCGAAAGGCATCGACAGCCTGGAAGCGTGGTCCGGGTACAGCAAGCCCGTCTGGTGCTGGATTGAAACGACCCGGATCAGTGAAAAGTCCGCACGAAGACCGACACCGGAGGAAGTCCGCTCGCAGGTGTGGATCGCCATCATTCATGGAGCAACCGGCTTCGGTTACTTTTGCCACTCTTTCGCCGATCCAAGGGACGACGCCGCGCTGCTTCACGACCGGGAGATGATGCAAGCGATTAAATCCATTAACGCGCAAGTCACCGGACTGGCCCCCATATTAAACCGGCCAAGCACAAAGGGATACGCCACAGTCAAACCTAACAACCCCGAGATTCCTGTATCGATCATGACCAAACGGGAAGGAAAAGCGAATTACATTTTCGCGGTAGCGATGCGCGATGGGAGCACCGAGGCTACCTTCCGTGTCAAGTCGGGGAAAACTGTGGAGGTTATCGGCGAAGGCCGCAGCATTGAAATCAAACGAAAAAAATTCACTGATCATTTTTCTTCCTACGGCGTTCATCTGTACCGGATTATTAAGTAAAAAATCGCTACTTTGCAGAAATGCGCGAACCGGCCCATCCCTTTCACGGGCATGTTCATCATAGTCGTAGACCCCGTATGGATAATCACAAGAAAAACGACAGCGTTGTTGGCGTCAAAGAGATTGCGCGGCTCGCAAAAGTTTCGCTTGCCACTGTCGACAGAGTGCTTCACAACCGGACCGGTGTATCTGAAGACACGCGCGTCAGGGTTCAGAAGATTGTGAAGCGGCTCAACTACCAGCCGAATATTCTCGCCCGGCGCCTTGCGTTGGGAAAAGTTTTCAGGTTTGCCGCCCTGATACCGGCGGTGTCAGCGGAGACGGACTACTGGCAGGCGCCACTCAACGGCATCAACCGTGCCGGGGATGAACTCGGCCAGTACGGCATTCGCATTGAACGATTTCTTTTCGACATGAACGACAAGCGATCGTTCAAGGCGCAGGCACACGCCGTACTTGGCAGCGGCGTCGACGGCGTCGTCCTTGCCCCTTCCTTTATCAGTGAATCGATCGAGTTTACCGAGGCTTGCCGGACAGCCAGGATTCCATACGTCTTCATCAACTCGGACATCCCGGCGCAACAAGGCCTGTCATACATTGGCCCCGAACTTTTCAAGAGCGGCTACCTGGCAGGCAGCCTGGCAGGATTCGCCACACCTGAACAAGGAGAGATACTGGTCGTCAACATCGCCAGAGAAATAGACAACCAGCACCACCTCGCCCGAAAGGAGGCGGGTTTTCGATCGTTTTTTGAAGAAAGAAAGCCTGGCCACGAGATCATCGAAGTCAACATCAACAATACTGACTACGACGCCGTAGGAAAAAAACTCACAGCAACATTCAAGCGCCATCCGGGTATCACAACCGTTTTTGTTACCAATTCACGCGTTTTCCTCGTCGCCAGGTTCATCGAGAAAAAAGGTCTGAAGAACATTCGGTTGATCGGCTACGACTACATCGCTGAAAATATTCAGTGCCTGAAAGAAGGCAAAATTGATTTTCTCATCTGTCAGAAACCGGAAGAACAAGGCTATCGCGGGGTGATGTCACTCTATCGACATCTCGTCCTGAAAATCCCCGTCGCCACGATCGATCATATGCCGATCGATATTATTACCCGAGAAAACTACGAATTCTACAGGAATTAAATGTGTTAATGTGTTAGTGTGTTCAGGTGTTAATGTGTTCAGGTGTTGGTGTGTGCCCCGGTCGCTGAGGTTTGCTGAACAGCGGGGTGAGTGCTTCAGTCGGGATTAACCCCACCTCAACACCTCAACACCTCAACACAAATCACCCCTCCGATACCGAAGCCCCAATCAAAACCACCAACCTATCAGACCCCGAACATGAACACATGAACACATTAACACATTAACACATCTTTCTTTACTCGTCGTAGTTCAGGTCTTTATGAAACGTTTCTTGCAGGCTCCACAGTGATGCTATCGCTATCAGTGTTGTCAAACCGGCGATGATGAGGGCGCTGTTGATGATGCCAAAATCGGTGCGGAGGTAAAGGAAAAGTGTTGTGATGGGAATAACAGCACCGCGGACAAAATTGGGAACGGTGGTGGCAACGGTAGCCCGCAAGTTGGTGCCAAACAGTTCAGCCGCTACTGTCACAAACAGCGTCCAGTATCCGTTACCGAAGCCCAGGAAGATACACAACAGGTAGAAACTGTATACGCTCTTCACGGGCAGGGTCAGGTACAGAAGGCTGAAAAGGAACGACAACAGGATGAAAAGTCCCATGATCTTTTTTCGGCTCTGTGTATACTGGCTGAGCACGCCGCTAGCTACGTTGCCAAACGCCTGACTTGCAAAGGAAAGGATCACGGCGATGCCCGCGTCTACGGGTGCGTCAAGTCCCATCGCCTTTCCGAGTTCCGGCGAAAAGGTGATGAGCACACCGACGACGAACCATATCGGCAGGCCCACAAGAATACACTTAAGATACCGCATAAAACGTTCGCCATTGTTAAAGAGCATCAGAACGTTGCCACGCTTCACGTCGGAGGTCTTCGACTTAAGAAACATTCCCGACTCCAGCACGTGCACACGCATGAACAGCAGTACTAACCCGAGTCCACCTCCAAAGAAATAAGAAACACGCCACGCGAAAAGATCGGCAACAAAATAAGCGAGGATCGCACCAAAAATTCCCATGGTTGCCACCAGTGTTGTGCCATATCCCCGGATCTTGCGCGGAAGAATTTCACTCACCAGCGTGATGCCGGCACCGAGTTCGCCGGCAAGGCCCACGCCCGCGATAAACCGCAGGGCGGCATACTGCGGAACAGTCTGCACCAATCCATTGGCGATATTGGCCAATGAATAAATCAGTATCGAACCGAACAGCACCGAAAGCCTTCCCCGTTTATCACCCAGCACACCCCAGAAGATACCACCGATCAACAAGCCCGCCATTTGCATGTTCAGCATCAACACGCCGTCTTCGAGCAACTTGCTGCCGGTCAACCCGAGGTCGGTAAGACTCGGTATCCTGACAATGCTGAACAGAAAAAGGTCGTACATGTCGACCAGGTAACCAAGGGCGGCAACAATCACCGGCAACCGAACCAGTTCGCGAATCACAGATGTTTTGGAATCTTCCCCGGCAAGCGGAACGGTTTCAACAGGCTGTTTCATAAAATCAATAAAGGACAGTGTGCAATTTTACCCCAATCCCTGCTTTTCAATCCAGCAATTCCTGACAATATAGCAGATCGAAGCCAAACACAAACGAAATTATTTCGGGTTTTCTCTAAACGGTGAAGGTCGGGAACAATCTCTGCGCTGGTGATTGACGCTCTCAGGTGGTTTTTTTGTAATTGACTACAGCCCAGACGTTCAGCACAATTCCGAAAATGGTTACGGCGGCGATCTGATATTGTATATCGCGCAGGCCACTGCCCTTCAGCACAACCATGCGCATGACTTCGATAAAGTAGGTGACCGGATTGAGTCTGCTGACCACCTGTGCCCACCCCGGCATGCTTTCGATGGGCGTGAACAGGCCACTCATCAAGATAAAAATCATCACAAAGAAAAATGAAATAAACATCGCCTGCTGCTGGGTCTCACTGTATGTGGAAATCAAAAGGCCAAGGCCCAACACGGGAATAAGATAAAGGCCGGCAAAGAAATACAGCAACGCAATGCTACCCACGGGCACAACGCCATAGACGATCCAAGCCACAAGCAGGCCCATCGAAAAGGTAACCAGTCCAAGGATCCAAAAAGGGATAAGCTTGCCGATGATAAAATGATGCTTGCGAATGGGTGAAACGTTGATCTGCTCAATCGTGCCCATCTCCTTCTCCTTTACGATATTCAAGGCAGCCACATACCCCCCGATCATCGTGACGAGGATAGCCAGGATGCCAGGAACCATAAACAGTTGGTAACGAAGATGTGGGTTGTACCAATTAATCGCAACAACATCGATCACGGGTCGTGATGCCTGCGACTCTGGCTTTATCCAGGCGAGTTGAATCTGTTGGTTGAAATCGGCTATGATGGCATTCAGGTAAGCGGATCCTAATCCAGCTTCAACACCATTAATGGCATTGGCCGCCACAAAAAGTGTCTCGCGATTCTGGCTAACAAGATTTTTTTCGAAGCCGGCAGGTATCTCGAGCACAAAATCGGCCTCCCCGGACTCAATGTATGCCAATGCGGAACGGTAGGAATGTCCGGTGGCCACCAGCTCGAAATTCGGCGATGCCGAGATTTTCCTGACGAGCCTGTCGGCATACGCGGAGTGATCTTTGTTGACGACTACCAGCGCAATGTCCTTCACCTCGTAATTCGCCGCGAGCGGAAGAATAATGAGTTGTACAATGGGCACCATCATGATGATGAACAACAGCGTCTTGTTTCGAAAGATCTGACGGAATTCCTTTTCAAGTAAAAATCGGATCGTCCTCATGCCAGCCGGATTTTAAAGTTCTTAAGGCTTACCGCCAGAAAAAAAACTGCAATACCCGCAAGAATCAACGTCTCCTTCCATATCGCGCCAAAGCCAAGGCCTTTAATCATAATGGATTTGACGATGATGTAATACCATTTCGCAGGCACCGCATTGGAGACATACTGCAAGACTAACGGCATGTTGTCGATTGGAAACATAAATCCGCTAAAGAGCAACGTCGGCAGCAACATCCCCATCAGGGAAACCAGCATCGCGGTTTCTTGTGTTTGCGCGCGCACCGAAATGAACAAGCCCAGCGCAAGGGATGTGACAATGAACAACATGCTTTCCGCCAGGAGTAACAAAATGTTGCCTTCGACGGGTAGATCGAGAACAAAAACACTTAGGAGCAGGATAGTGACTACGTTGACGAGCGAGAGAATCAAATAAGGTACGGCCTTTGACAGGATCACCAATTCAGGCCGAAACGGAGACACTAACAACACTTCCATGGTGCCCAGCTCTTTCTCGCGAACGATAGACACCGCAGTCATCATTACGCAAACCAGCATGAGGACGAGGGCCATGACGCCGGGTACAAAGTTGTGCGCGCCCTTAAGCTGCGGGTTGTAGAGCATGCGTACCGTGGTCTGGATATGAACCGGAAGGGCAGCCACCAAAAACTTCTGTCGCTGGTAATCCTGCACAATGGCGCTGAGGTAGTTCGTTAACGCCGTAGCCGTATTGGGATCGGACGCGTCAGCAATTACCTGAATCGGTGCACGATTAAAGTGAAAAAGATCGCTACCGAATCCCGACGGAAAGACGACTGCAATTTTCGCAGTTCCCGCTTTAAAATGCGCTTCTATGTCGCGATGCGTATACAAGTCGTTGTCGGTCTCGAAGTACCGGCTGGCTTCAATCTTCGCAATGATTTCGTGCGAAACCTCGTCTCTGGCGTTGTCGATCACCAGCACACGTGAATGCTTGATTTCATTGGTCAACGCAAATCCAAAAATGATGATCTGAACAACGGGCAACCCGAACAAGATCAAAAGCGTCTTGCGGTCGCGCATGACGTGCGCAAATTCCTTCTTGACAAATGTAAAAAACTGTTGTCGCGAGTGCTTCATGTGGTTTCTTGTTATCCGTCTCCTCGTTGTGCTTTGCGCGCCAGCTTGTAAAATACTTCGTCCATGGAGGCAGCTTCAAACCGCTTGCGCAGTTCCTGTGGTGAGCCGAGCGCTTCAATGCGTCCGTCTACCATTATCGAAAGACGGTTGCAGTATTCCGCTTCGTCCATGTAGTGGGTCGTCACAAATACGGTCATACCTCGTGTGGTGACATCGTATATCAGGTCCCAAAACTGTCTGCGTGTAACGGGGTCGACACCGCCCGTCGGCTCGTCAAGGAAAACAATGGCTGGCTCATGAAGTACCGCCACGGAGAAGGCAAGTTTTTGTTTCCATCCGAGTGGCAGCGAGGCCACGAGCCGTCGACGCTCGGCTGTCAGTCCCAACTGTGCAATGAGCGCCTCGCTTTTTTCACGAAGCGTTCTTTCGTCGAGACCATAGATGCCGCCGAAAAAACGTATGTTTTCTATGACGGTCAAGTCTTCGTAAAGCGAAAACTTCTGGCTCATGTAACCGATGTTTTTCTTGATCGCTTCGGCTTGCCGGTACACGTCAAAGCCCGCGACGGTGGCCTCTCCTGAGGTGGGTTTGGAGAGTCCGATCAACATCCTGATGGCCGTCGTCTTGCCTGCGCCATTCGCCCCGAGAAAGCCGAACACTTCTCCCCGATCGACGTGAAATGAAATCTCGTCGACAGCAGTAAAATCGCCAAAGCGTTTGGTCAGTCGTCTCGTCTGGATTACGGGCTCCATCACGTTTGATTCAATAGTCGCATAAAACAATCTTCAATCGTAGGCACAACCGCTTTTACTTCGACATCGCGGTGGTGGCGAGCCGTCACGTAGTCTTTCAGTTGACCAATGGCGGAGGCGCTGTTATCCTTGAGCGAAAGGTGCAGGTATTCACCAAATGTGAAGCAGTGCAGCGTATTGGGATATTGACGCAGGTCAGAAAGCAGGCGAGGCATTTCCCGCGCGCGAATCGCATACAACGGCTCCGGATAGCGCGCCACGATGTCGGCGGGTGTGTCGACTGCAAGTATCTTTCCTTCCTGGATGAGCGCGATCCGGTCGCAGCGGGCGGCTTCGTCCATATAGGGTGTCGATACCATGATTGTGATTCCCTGCGCCTTCAACCGCTTGAGCATTTCCCAAAATTCCTTTCGCGAGACTGGGTCAACACCGGTAGTCGGTTCATCGAGGAAAAGCACGCGCGGTTTATGAATCAGCGCACAGCACAGGGCGAGCTTCTGCTTCATCCCTCCTGACAATTTTCCTGCACGCCGGTCTTTGAACGGTGCGATTTGCACGTAGATGTCGTGAATCAACGAATAGTTTTCGTCGACGGTAGTTCCGAAAAGCGTCGCAAAAAAGTGGAGGTTTTCGCTGACGGTAAGGTCCTGATACAACGAGAACCTTCCAGGCATATAGCCAACCCGTTGCCTGATTTGCTTGTAGTCGGTGACGATGTCGCAGCCATCCACCGTAGCCTCCCCCTCATCGGGCCACAACAGCGTTGTCAGTATCCGAAAGAGCGTTGTCTTCCCCGCTCCATCCGGCCCCACCAATCCAAAAAGTTCACCCTTTGACACAGTGAGGGAAATGCTGTCAACGGCGGGAGCCGTCCCTTTTTCGTACGTCTTTGAGATGCCGTTAGTGATCACCATGGCGCTGCGTTAAAACCGCACTTCTCCATACATCCCGATTTTAAGGTGGCCATCATTCTCGACGGCGATCTTGATAGCGTATACGAGGTCCGTCCGCTCCTCCTTGGTCTGAATGGTTTTTGGCGTGAACTCGGCCTTGTCACTGATCCAACTGATCCGCCCCGGATACTCCGTATATCCGTCTGCACTATTGTCGACAAATACCGTTACGGGTTGATCGAGCGTGATCGACGGCAGCTGGCTTCCGGAAATGTACGCCCTCAGTTCAAGGATACCGATGTCCGCCACTTTATACAAAGGTTTCCCTGGCGAAGCGAATTCATATGCTTCCGCATAGCGGGTCAGCACCGTACCGTCAATCGGATTGACGATCCTGCACTTTCGAAGCTGGTCTTCCAACTGGTCGATCTGCGCAGACAAGGGAAGCGTCTCATTTACCAGCGACTGCGAGGTAATATCGAGCGACGACCGATGGGCCACGATCTGACGACGGATGAGTGACACTTGCGCTTCTGCATCGTCGACTTGTTTTCGAGTAGCCGCCTCTGCCTGGAACAGACTCCGCACACGCGCAAGTTCGCGTTCAGCCGTTTCTAACTGGACACGATAGGAGGCGAGCTGTTTCGCAACGTCGGGGCGGCGCGAAAGAATGGCATCAATTTGCGCGGCCAATTGTTTCCGACGGAGGGAAAGCTGTGCACTGTCGATCCAACCGAGAAGTTCGCCCGCTTTCACTGTTGCACCTTCGCGGATGTTTAGCGCCTGGATGGTACCTGTAACCGAAGAAGAAATGACGACTTCAACCGCTTCAAACGTCCCACTGGCATCGAAGGTGTTTTCGTTGTCGCTGCACGCGGTCAGGACGAGGGCGATAAGAAAAAGTGACACTGCGTTTTTCATACGAGTCATATTAAGTTATTGACCTGAAGTAAAGTGATAGGCAGCCTGTGCGCTCAGCAGTTGTGTTTCATGCAGCACGCGACTTTGTCGGGCACGCGCTTCGGCGTTGACTTCGCGCACATAATCCGACGCAGAGATGACTCCTTCTTCAAGCTGTGCTTCCGCTGTTTCGCGCACACTGGTACGCAGTGCGATCGATTGGGCATCTATTTCAATCAGGCGTCGAAGCTTTTCGATCTCGGCGGTGCTTCTGTCAAGCTCCCTATCAGTGTTGAAAACGAAGGTTTCACGCCGTACGTCAATCGTCTGGCGTCGCAACTCAAGAATCTCCTTTTCCTTCGCGAAGGTATAGTAGCCCGACAGTTGCCAGGCCAGGCGAATGCCGCCGACGTAATAAAAGTCGAATGTATTTTCAAGCATGTTGAGGCCGGGTCTTCCGTAACCACCCTGAAGGAAAAGTTCAAGGCGCGGCTTCTTGCGCGCAGAAAGCAAAGCCTGGTTGGCCTCCACTTGCCTTTTCTGAAGAATGAAAACGTTCTCCTCGGGCCGCTGAATACGCAAAGGCGGTGCGGTGAATTCAGGTTTTTCCAAAGACGTATCCGGACCCACCGGTCGGCCAATGAAGCTTCCGAGGGTCTTTCGGTAGAGCGATTCAGACGCCTGCATTTCGATGATGCCCTGTTCCAATGTCAACAACTCAGCTTGCAAGACCGCCGCTGCGCTCGGCAGCGCGGTGCCATTCGCGACGGCCGCATTGGTCTTTTTCAACGCCGCATTGAGGTCAGCTTTCATCAGCCCGGACTGCTTCTGTTGTTCCTGTAAGAGCAGGATACCGAAAAACAAATCGTTGATCCGTTTTTCAAGGGCGTACAACTCTACCTCGAGCTGCGCTTCTTCCACCGATGTGCGCGATGCCTCCACTTCCTTTTCGTGTGCCACCAACCCTCCTTGATAGAGCGTCTGGCTAACTTCGGCGAAGACCCGATACTGATCTTTGCTCAGAGGCTCAATTCCTGGCATTTCGACTGGAATTTGCGTCACGTCTGACTGGTACGTAGCCTGTGCGCCCAACTGGATCCGTGGGAGTGCGCCTTTGGCAGCATTCTCAACGGTAAGTGATGCGGTTTTTGAAAGTAAATCCCGTTGACGGCTCAACGGATAATTTGCACGTGCCGCCGTATAGCAATCCTCAATCGTCAGCGTCTGTTGACCCTGGCCGGCGAAAGGAATCACACAGAGAAGAATAATGGTAATCAAGGTTTTCATACCGTAATCATTTCTGTTTCAAAATGTGCAGACGATCACCTGCGCCTCTGACTCTTCTTCATCGACGCCTGCATCCAGATGGGAATGAGTTCAACTCTTTCGTCCATCAGTTCCTTGTAGCGCTTTTCACTTATGCCCAGTGCATGTCGAAACAATGGTGCTCCGATGAACGGAAACACACACATACCGATCATGTTCATGATATAGTGGATCGGATCGACGTTATCTATCTCCTTCTCCACCATGACGCGTTCAAGCTGTATAAAAAAGAAAGAAGAAAAGACCTGCCTGACGCCCATTCTCGCCGCGAGCCTGTCCGGGTTAAGCCGGATTTCCTGGAAGATGAAAAGCGGCAGCTCGGGTTGCTTCTTCAGCAGGGCCGTATACCGGGCTACAAATATTTTCACTTTCTCCTCGACAGAGGTTTCTTCGTCATTAAATATCTGCTTGATTCCCGCAAAGAAGTTTTGAAGAATCTCCGTCATCACAAGTTCGAACAACTTCTCCTTGCTGCGGAAATAATAATTAAGGAGTGCAAGGTTGATGCCCGCCTCGGCGCTAATATCACGCGTACGGGTAGCGGCATAGCCTTTTTTGGTAAAAAGCTTGAGCGCCGCCTTCTTTATTTTCTCCTCCGTTGAAAGGTCGCGTGATATCTTCTTCTTCGCCGCCATAGCTTAGTCTGTTGGTACAAACCAAGCAAAAAGAAAAGAATTAAGCAAACGTTTTAATCATTTGTTTAATTTTTTTTAACGCGCCGAGGCGCAGATCCGTTTGCGGAATGCCAACAGGAGAAGCACGGTTGAAGCCACCGCCACCCCAATGGTCACCTTTCAGATGACGCCTTTCCGGTTATATTTCCATTCGGCTGTCCATCCTCTTTCCGCCAGCATATTGGGAACATACCATGTAAGAGGTCGTCAGTCGCACTGCCGCCCCGTGCCGGTAGTCATTCAGACCTGCAGTTGCTCGATCATCCGAAAGCACTCTTCCGCGCATTCCCGGCATACTTCCGCACAGCGGTGACAGTAAGATAATTGCGAATTGCTCTCGCATTCCTCGGCGCACGCGTTGCAAATCACTGCGCACGGGTGGCACAACAGCGAGGCGTATTCTCCGCCAACGCTCATCAATTGTGCATTGGCTGTGCAGACGATCGCGCACTCGCGCGCCAGCGCAATGCATCGCGACAACATTTCAATTTTGTCCTCTTTCAGGCACTCCGTTGCACAATGTTCGCATTCGGCAGCACATTCATTACATAACTCAATGCAGTTGCTAAAGACATGACTGCTGAATACCCTGGGTTGCATAATGTGACAGGTTACGTTTCGACACTGAAAACTGCTGCTGGCGACCCGCGCCAGCCTCGTTGTTCAGGACATAAAAACTATACCTCCAGTCGCTGCTGACACTACAGCTGGTTACATTCCAAATATGAAAACGATGTTATCCAGATGCACGCACGCATAACAGAAAACTTCGTTGTCTGTGATGTTGGTTGACCAGGAAGAGCCCATGAAAGCCGTTGTCAAGAATAGGCGGCGCAACATATCCGAATAAGGTAACGCTACGTACTCACCCTATGGCCACGAAGTTTCCGTCATGGGAATGACCATCAGTTCAGCGATAACGGTTTCGTCCGGTTGGCATAACACATACCGGATAGATTCAGCAACATTTTCCGGATTTTGCAATAGATTGAGATCGATGTCAGGGAAGCGATCAAGCAGAAATGGCGTCTGCATCCCTCCTGCCACCAACGCTGTTACCTTGATATGATCCTTGCGTGCTTCAGAATGCAAGGCATGGCTGAACCCGGTGAGGCCCCACTTGCTGGCGTGATATGCAGACGCATTGGGCCACGCCCGCTTGCTCGCCGTCGATGTGATGTTCACAATATGCCCGCTGCGTTTCTCCTTCATGTAAGGATAAACCGCTTTTGATACATTGAATGGTCCCGTAAGATTGACATCAATGACCTTTCTCCATTCGTCGTGTGAGAGTTCTTCAACGGATTTGGTGAAGTCGACACCGGCATTGTTGATCAAGACGTCTATTCGGCCGTACTCGTCGACAACCCTTCTGATCGTCTCTTCTACACTGTTCTCGTCGGTCACATTCATCGAATAGCCGGCCACCTTGCCACCCTTGCCGGCGATATCGGTAACTGTGGTGTCAAGCAGTGACACGTTCACATCCGTCGCGATGATGACCGCCCCGTCTTCCGATAGGATACGGCAGATGGCAGCGCCAAGTCCCCGTGCCGCACCGGTGATGAGGATTACTTTTCCTTTAATGGATTTTGCTTCTTTCATGTTTATTTTATTTCGATCTGTTCAGGAGAATACTTATTGTCCTCCGGCGCTATTGTTTCGTTTCTCACCACGGCGTGCAAAAGTCTAAGCCAATCGGTCGTGAAACGCTTAATATCAAACTTCTGCAAAGCTGCCTCCCGCGCGCCGACGGACAGCGTTACAGCCAACTCCGGATCGTTCAGTAGTTCGTGCATTTTTGCGACCAGAAAGTCAACATCTGTTGACACGTATCCCGAATAGCCATTCCGAATGGTCACCGGCATTTCAGTTGTAGCAAGCCCGATGACCGGCACCCCAGCCATCATCGCTT
>CAYMWA010000003.1:0-25604 GCA_964393795.1 uncultured Roseivirgaceae bacterium | reverse complement strand
ACCGGCATTTCAGTTGTAGCAAGCCCGATGACCGGCACCCCAGCCATCATCGCTTCACAAACGGAAAGCCCGAGACTTGTGTACCGAATAGGATTAAAGAAGAACCGATACTGTGCGACGAACTCCGGCAGCGTATGATTCGGGACTTCACCGATCCCGCCGACTTCCATAGATCCCATACCAACAATGTCGAGCGGAATTTTTTCGCGCACACGCTGAAACACATCGAGGCCGAGACGCCTGCCGCGCTTAGCGATGCCGTTGATTACAACAATCCCTTTTGCATTGCTCCCGGTATACAAGTGTCCATGGTCAATGACTCCGTGTTCAATGACGGTGGAGGGAACCCCGTTATTATCCCACATCAGGTTATTGAAATGGGTTACATGTACAATACAAACCGCCGGATCTTTTACGACATGCCTGGTGTCAACCGGATGCTCACGCGGCGGATCGTGTTCCAGGTATATCCGGGGAAGTACCCGTTGCTGTTCTGACAAAATCTGATACTGGTCCTCGAGGTAGTTCTTCCTTGACTGAAAAAGAACACAATCGAACTCGAGATCCTTTACCGCTTCCGCCGGAACACTCACCACATTATCACCCCAGGGGAACCCTGGCGTCCGCGCGCCATACCCCTCCTCGTCTGTTGGCTTGTGCGGAAGATAAAATGTGCACGCCGTCTGTGACAAGTAGTACAAGTAACTGCCGTGAACATGCCACGTAAGTACACGCAATTTTTGATCATCATGCATGGTAGCTATGGGTTATAGTTGTCCAGAACATACTTCATCAATATTCTGTCGCGTTCTGTGTGCTGGTCAATTCGTTTTTCGTTCTCTGCGCCGCAAGCAATTCGCGCGACGCTTTCAACACCTGTTCAGGTGTCACATCGCGTACAAAGGAAACCTCGTGGGCGCAGATGGTCTTCGGCGCAAACGGATACGGGTCATTTGGAACAATTCCACAAAGCGGACATTCAAGTTTCCAGCTAATAACCGGCCGATGAATACTACGGCTGAGGCTGCCCCAGTTGATCATGTTCGGTGCCCAGTAGATGCCAATGCTGGGGCATTGTACTGCCTGTGCAAGGTGCAGCGGTCCCGTATCAGGCGAAATAAAAAGCAATGCACGTCGCATTAGTGCCGCTAGTCCGCCCAGGCTTACGCCGCAAGCGTTCTGTACCGGACAGGGCATTTTTTCAACGAGCGCTTCGATGGCGTCGCTGTCCCCTGGCGCGCCGCTGATAACGCACTCAATACCCGACTTATGCAAGGCCTCAGCTACCGCGATGTAATTTTCCAGCGGCCACATTCGCCGGAGATCCATGGCCATGGGATTTAGAAGTACAAAGGGCTTTCCATTGAAAAGAAAGTCGAGGTGTCCGATTTCTGCTTCATCTGCTGCGAGCACGCGCAGACGCGGTTCGATGTCCGGAGTCTTGGCACCGATGAGCTTTACAATTTCCAGACAGCGCAACACTTCATGCTGATAATAGTAGTAGGGAATCGAGCGATCAAGCGCCTCCGCTTCTTCCGAAGTTGTGCCCACCGTAAGTCTCGCCCCTATTCGCCTGATAAAAGGATTCGCCGCAATTCCTCTTCCCTGAAAGCTTATCGCGATATCAAAGGATTCTTGTTGCATCTGACGAAAGAACGATTCTTCGTCAATCGTCTCGTCACTATCCCTATTGCGGATGCCTGTGAGGGCTGGCACCACGACAACCCTGTCGATCGGCGTTCTTCCCTTGACAACAAAACCTTGTTGCCACGGCACACCGAGCAACACTATTTCGGCGAAGGGATAGGTCTCGCGGAGCGCGTTGAACGCCGGAAGTGCAACGATCAGGTCGCCGAGTCCGCCCGTCCTCAAAACACAAATTTTGCTTACACTTTCTACTTGCGCCGATTGATTCATCTGGATAATGAAAACACGATCAGGAGATGCTTTTCAGCTTAAAAAATTCGTGCCCCTCACTTATGGACGCTGTCTGTCCGGCATAGTAGCCACAACTCGGAATGCTTCGCTTCTCCGCAGGATCCAACGGATAAGTTCTCGTTTACCAGATCACTACCGCTGCAAGGCATGTGTTTTGTCAATCGTACTCCAAACTTTCAGCATGCTCACCATCGTCACACTCAACCTCAACTACTATTTCGACAAGCACGGTTCCTGGGAGGTCCGTAAGAAATTGATCAGCAATGTCCTTAGCGCGAAACATCCTCACATTGTCGTGCTTCAGGCCGTGGCAAAACATGTGGATCTCTACGACGGAAAAGATCAGGCACTGCAACTTTGCGAGGAATTAAGTGGTTATGACGCACACTACTTCGTTGAAGCCCAACGCGCCGAGAGCGGCGTTGCACAAGGTAGCGCCATCATATCGAAGTTGCCGATGATTGAAAGTACGTTCACAGCACTCAATCGCAGATCCGGACTCGACGACCCGAATCATCGCGTGCTTCTCAAAACGACGTTTGATGCACCCGGAGGGAAACTGGATATCTATAATGGTCACTTCTCGTGGGTACCTGAACAGGCAATGGAAAATGTAGAAGAGGCCGTCGCGCTGATGAAAAAAGGAAATGCGGCAGCGTTGCTGGCTGGCGATCTCAACACGCCTCCCGAAAGCACTGCATTTCAGCCATTGCGCGATGCCGGATTTGTTGACGCCTGGCGCATGCTGAAAGGAGACGAAGAAGGATTTACTTTCGAAGCTGATCGTCCAACGATGCGCATTGACTACTTCTGGGCATCATCGGCGTTGTCGTCGCGCCTGAACAGCATTGATATCATTTATCCTCCTGTTGACAGCGCGGCGCGGTTATCCGACCATCTTGGGCTGCGCGCTGCTATCTCTTAACCGGAATGCGTCGCGGATTTCCGGCAAGGCGTGAATGGGGTGCGCCGGATTGCCAGACCGCGGGCCAGCCTCCGCCGAAGTGATTTTCTCTTTTGGGTTTTACTATGCACAGCAAAAGCACGCAGACAGCGACGGCATAGTTGTTGACGAGCGCTGCGAGATGTTCATAGGGCAGGATCCACGGCGCAACAAGCAACCATGCGGCAAGAGGCGCATTGAGCCATCGGACGTTGCGCGTGCACTCCCATATCGCGACGACGGAAAATGTCACCATCAACGGCCCGACTATGTGATGATTGTTTGCCACCGGTTTTCCAAGATCCCATACGCCGGGAACAGTCATGAGCCAAATACCGATCATTGCCATTGCTGCCTGTGACCACATCTCACTTTACTTTTTCAGTTACGTCCCTGTATCCCCAGAACCCTCGCCACAGGGAGTGGCCCGATTCCTTCACGCGCTTCAGATATTGCAAGCTCGCCAGCACCTCGTCCATCGCCGGGCCGATCATCACGACCGATATGACGGCTGTTGTCAGGCACAACGTACACCACGCGTCAAACAGCACGGGTTGGAAGATGACAAGCATTACGCTCACAAAGCCCAACGGACCTACGGCTAGTCCGAAAAGAACCACAATCCAGGGCATGGTCTTCCAGCGTTTGCGTCCGCCGATCGCACCCGCTACGGCGTCGGCAACATAACCCAACGCGCCGAGAGCAGCATCGGGAATGGGCAGCACTTTCGAAACCGGGGAATTAAGCACGCGTACACTCCCGTTTCCGAAGAACGGTTCCCATACATCAGAGAGAAAGCGAAACTGATAAAGCGCAAGATAGCCGGCGATTGCAAAACCGATCACAGCCAGAACGATTATCGGAATCCGTTGACTCCATTCGGCCGGATTGTAGTTCCACCCTGGTGGTATGCCGCTGTCACCGCTGTTCACTTCAATCCTTCTCACCAATGAGGTAGTCCGTTAAGTTCTTCCACTGATATTTTTGAAACATTGCCCAACCACCTTGCGACACGAGCGTGTTCGTTACCGCCTTATCCCCGGCTTCATGCTTCTTGTTGTTGATGGCCTCATTCTTTCCAATTTCCATGGCGACAAGTGACGTACCTTTCCGCTCCACTCTGAAAACACTTCGTGCGCGATCCTGAAAAAAATGATCGGTCGCCACTTTGTCGTCACGTTCAGTGGGATTGTGAACGGGCTGCACCGTAAACTGTGCGGCATTCTCTTCATCTGAAATCTCGTTTATCCGAACCCAGTACGATGGTAGCGGACCGGGAAGGTCGATCATGATGAAGTCGCCGCGCTGAACGTTCGACCTGTCAAGTGGTTCGCCTTGCTCGGTGTACAGTTGAAATTTAGCGTTGGCGGCGCCAGGGATGTTGCTCCAGCGGTTCACATCAAATAGCCTCTTCTTGCTCTTGTCAAACTCAGTCTTTGCAGACGCTTCGTCGCTAAACTGGCGGTTGCTTTCATATTGCTTGTCTTTACTTTTGTCTCCGGTCAGTACTTTTATTTCTTCCCGTACCCGGTCCGCAGCCGCGGCCGCTTTTTCTTTTATGCCCATAGATTTTTTCGTTAGTGTGGTATTGCGACAATCTTACAATGCCTTGTTAGTGATGAAGGCCACTCCGGCAAACACGAGCAACGATGCAGCAACAAGACCTTTGTGAAGTGACGCCCAGGTCGTGAGGCTGAAGTCCTTCGACATGTCGTCAAAGTTCCCGTGTGCGCCGTGATCGCCTGGTAGCGGCGCATAGAGATTGTCTTTTCTTTGAGGGTCCTCAGGTTCAGATGTCATCTGGCCTTCTATTCCATTGCGTGATAGTACCCAGTCAGCATACCACGGAGCGATCTTGTTTCCGATAATCGCTTTCACCGTAGGCCATCCGACATAGTATTCCCGCCGATGGTGGCGTGAAGCATGTTCAATAACGCCTGCGGCGATCTCCGGCTGATAAATGGTTCCCATCGGCCGCGGCTTGTTTGGCAGACGGCTTTTCACAAACTCAAACTGTGTTGTATTCATTGCCGGAAGCTGCACCATCGAAATATTCACATTGCTGTTGTCGTGCAGTAACTCCGTTCGAAGCGAGTCAAAAAAACCCTCTATCGCATGTTTCGATGCGCAGTAGGCAGACTGTAAAGGGATACCGCGATACGCGAGTGCTGACCCGACGAAAATGATGGTACCACGGTCGCGTGGCATCATGCGCTTAAGTGCACTGAGTGCACCGTAGACTTGTCCTAGATAGGTGACCTCCGTGACACGCTTGTAGTCATCAGGCGTCATTTTCTTCACGGGAGAAAAAACGCTGTTCATCGCATTGTTCACCCACACGTCAATTGGACCAAGCTGTCGTTCCGTTTCTTCCGCGGCATTTTCCACGGCTGCAGCATCCGACACATCGACCGGAAAAATAAGCGCTCTTCCTCCTGCCGCCTCCACTTCTCTTTTAGCACCTTCAAGCCCCTCGATACCACGAGCGATCAGCGCCACATCGGCGCCTTTGTTTGCGAACTCACGAACAATGGCCCTGCCCAGACCAGCGGAGGCACCGGTAACGACCACTACTCTCTTCTTGTACGTTGTATGCTCATTTCCTTCTCCACGTAAGTCGTCCATAACCCGATGTCGTTTTATTTTAATGATCTTATCAACGATCGAATGCCCTTAATGCCAAAGAGTTCGCCAGCGCTACAGCAAACAATTTATGTGCCTGTCGGGTGATCGATCGCACGATCGCGATGACCAAAATAGCGTCCTGCGGGCGTCTGCTGTGACCCGACCGCGGTATCCCAACAGCCGCTGGCATGGTTTTTTTAAGCCCTATACCCTAGCTGTGACCGGGTTACCATCGTAACCGCAAGATCATCTATTCAGTGAAACACGAATCTTCACAGCACGACCTTTGCGCAGTCTATCAATACATTTGAAGTCTTCATATAAAACACCACAATCAGGCCTGCTCTCGACTGACTACAGCCGCCAAAGATTCCGTTTCAGCGTCTGTAGCAGAATTTTGAGGCGGCATGCATGAATCTCAATCAATCGCCAAATCAAACCGAATATCATGAACCGCATTGCATTTTTTGTTATCCTCACCGTGGCGCTGTCAGCCTTTTCCTGCCAAAATGGAAAAGACGACCTGAACAGGCCGATCTCGGAAAAGGACGTATATAAAACAATTGGGGAAAAAATACCCTATGAGACAGGAATGGAGTGGATCGCCTTTTACGAAAAGGACCAGCCTGATCAGGCGAGACTAGGGCTTATCCAGGACTATCAACTATCAGGCAACCACCTGAACAGTCTCCTCGCATCTACAACGACATCGGTAGGCGTCGCCTTCCACTATGCCATTGATGATAGTGGTGACAAACACATTATTGCCATCCCGGTGGATGAGTCGCTTGACTTGGGGACGTCAGCCTCGGGGAGAATACTCATCGACGGCAATACGGATAGCCCGATAGACTTCGAGGTTGCGAAGGTCTGGGCCCAGCGGTACCGCGCAGCACATCCGAATGAAATCTGGTTTCATTTCTTTGGCAAAAACATCTTTGATGACATGCGCGCACTTCCGTACTTTGATACAATTGATATCGAACCTGCCATCAATATATTGAATCTGAAGCCGCAACTTTTACTTGTCATAAGCAATGACCTGTTCAGTTCTTCAGGACGAACAGCTACCGATGACGAGCCGGGAACTGTGTACGATGCATCGAATCCGTGTCCACCCTGTGCCGTCAATTAAGGACATCGCTTGAAGATGGAAGCGCAGCACATTCCAGGCATTATCAGAGTAGCATCCAACCTTTCGGTGGCGTTGCCATTGTTGGCGTATCTCTTTCGTGCCCGTTATGCCTCGCGTCAGATCCATGTAATTGGCTTGCTCCTCATCCTTTCGGCACTCGCTGACGCAACCGGATTCATGCTTTTGCAAAGCGGTACGCCCACGGTCCTGTTGCTTAACGTCTACTATATCGTACTTTTTGTTCTGTTGTCATGGTTCTACTATGAGGTGTTGGTAGAGAAGGTTCATCGGCTGGTCCTTATCGCCGGATCGGTGACCTATCTTGTTTCCTTTGTACTTATCTCGCTATATGTTCAGGGCATCACGGAGTATCAAACGCTGATGTGGGTGATTACAGCGGTCATCATGATCATCTACAGCATCTCGTACTTCTTTTACTCGATCAGCACGATCTCCAGCCCCGCCTTCTACGGATTCAGCCTTATCTGGATCAACATCGGCGTCATGATCTACTTCTGCCTGAACCTGTTCTTGTTCGTGATGGGCAACTATATATTGACCCGGCTGGACCCGGAAACGAGCGCACTCATATGGAGTTCACACAACATCAACAACATCATCAAGAATCTGCTGTTTGCTATTGGGATTTATATGCACAAAGTTAAAGTGACTCAATCCGAATAAGTGCAATGTGCTGAAACGATAAGCACTGCACACTCTTATTGTGTAGGGATGTGGTTCAACGTGTACCATGCTTCACCCGCCCAAAGCGATTGTCCGCTTGCACTGCGAAGGTCTTCAGGCAAGCGAAAGTAGACGACATGCTCCTTCTTCAGCCCTGGGATTTCCAGGTAGACCTTTTTGCGGTCGGATGAAACTTCAACTTTTGTTGGCTTGAGATTTTCGAGATCCAGTTTGGGTCCTCCATAATTTTCAGTAGGAAGATACCACCACTGTTGAATGCGCCAGTCTTCGATCGCTACTTCGTCTTGCGCGAGCGCTTCCGTAAATACAATATCAAATCCCGCAGGCTTCGCTTTCACGGAAAGCATTTCAAAGACAGACTTGCCGTTGTACTTCATTCGTTGAAGTCCGGCGCGCTTCTCCTGCCAGCTCCAACCCCCGACCATACCCACGCCGCCAACGTAAAGTGCGCCATCGGGCCCCCAGGCCAACCGGTTAACGCCAGCTTCAAATCCCTGACTGAAGCGAAAGACTGCTCCCTGCCAGGCACCGTTCACTTTTTCAAGGTAGTCGCGTTTAATACCACCATTCGTGACGTCTCCATGGAGCATCTGTCCCTTATAGGGACCATCCTGCATGAGTATCGGCTCCGAAGGTGAATTGCCGATCTCTCCATCGGGCAACCAGATCGCGGGAGGTGTCATCGGCGGTGGCGTGGCCAGCGTATCCGGAAGACCCCAAGCCATACCGTTGTAAGTACCGTCCCTGACGTGAACAAGCTTGTTGGCCGGTAGCCATTGACCCTGATTGTCCGTCACAAAGAGCTCTTGGTCAGGGCCGATACCGATGCCGTTGGGTGTACGCAATCCGTAATTGACCCATTCAAATTGTCCGTCCGCACCGATGCGGATCGTCCGCCCTCTGTCAGGAAGCTGCTGTTCGCCATCCATCAATCGCATGGCCATCGAAAGCGTTGCGTAGAAGTACCCTTCCTTGTAAACGAGTCCAAAGGCGAATTCGTGAAAATCGCCCGTTACGCCCCAGGCGTTGCAAACCGCGCGGTACTCGTCAATCACTTCATCGTTGTCGTGATCGATGAGGTGGGTGAGCTCGTGTTTCTGCAATACGTAAATTTCTCCATCGACGACCTCAATACCGAGCGGCTCGGCCAGTCCGGCGGCAATCCGTTTGATCGAAATATTTGTTGTGTCGCCTGTTTCCACACCGCGGAAAAGATATACCCCGCCGACCGAATCCCATGTGGTGACAAGTAGTCCGCCGTCTCGGAGAAACGCCAGCCCCCCAACGCGCGGATTGAAGTTTCGGGGATGAAGGGTTTGAATATCGTAGGCGGGATGCACGCCCTGCACGGGAGCGCCGAAGCCAGGCTTTAGCATTGCCGGCTCATGGGTTACAGATGTTGCTGTCTTTTTCGCGGGCCGACTTTGCTGCGTCTTTAGCGTGAAGACGAAATCGAGCATCGCCTGGATATCTTTTTCCGACAAATCTGGATGTGGGGTCATAGCGGCACTGCCCCATACGCCCGATCCGCCGGCAATAATTCTTTTCGTTAGCAACGCACGGCTAGCCGCGTTGTTCTCATAACGATTGGCGATGCGCGCAAAGGAAGGCCCCACGTTATCGATACCGAATTCGTGACACGTCAGGCAATCGCTGCGTTCTATCCAGTATTTGCCGAGATGGTCGTACTTGCCGCGCAGGCCGGGAGGCGATTGTTTCGGCAAAGGATCAAAAAATGAAACCGTTTTGGTTATGCCATTCGCCTTCAGCACATACGTTGTATCGCCTGACATGACCTGGACCGTGACGCCGGAAGGGACATGCGATGTTTCAAAGATCCGCTCCAGCCCCGGACGTTGCGTATACTCCTCGCGCACGAACTCCGGACTTTCGCTCACGAAGATAGTATCGCCGGAAGGCATCACCAGGTGGTAGTTCAGCGTCACGCGACTATCGCGGAACAAGTAACCTTTGCTGATCAAACGAACGGGGAGTATAGTCGATCCTTCGGAAACCTGCCAGGGACTCTCACTTCGGTTATCCTGATAATACGCTGTACCCCAAGTAGTGGGTTGGACATTTTTCTTGTCGGTGTACACCGTCCCTTCCAGCAGGATTCCTCCTTTCCACACCTTGTACAATGCACCATGCTGCAAGTCATACGCCACGTAGCAGGCTGTATCAAGTGCAAGGGTGAGCATACGCGGCCTCTTGTCGACCACGGAACGAAAAGCCCACGGATCGACGGGACGCGTGACATCAGTTTCCCGGCTATCGCAGGAAGCGAGGATCAACGCAATGACGACAAGGATATTGAACTTCATCTTTCAAATAAAGTTCAATTTATCCAAAGATTGCCGCTATCTAAGGGTGCGCATCTTTTTTTCAAGCAATTCTGGTGGGCGGTTTGCCCCTCGCTCAATCAGTAGCGTTGCCCTCAGCGTCTGAGGAACAGCTTGTCCGGCGGCACGATCTGTTTGGCAATCCCCGGACCTCTATAATAGATTTCCAGCCATGCGCCGCCGCCGCCGTTGAAATATTCCACTACCATTTCGTGTCTTCCTTTAGAGAGATCGATAGAGCCATTGCGCATAATCGGTCCGTGGTCTCCGTCATTGTTGACCACCTCTTCTCCGTCGATATACACCTTGCTCCCGTCGTCGGAGAGTGCATAAAATTTATACGTGCCCGCCGAGTCGGCCTGGAGGAACGTCGTGTACCGGATAGCGAAATTGTTTTCCATCTCGGGAATATCACCGACGCGAAACTGGAAAGTGGTCCCACTTGCTTTCTTCTTTAGGGCGTCAAAGGCCGGCAGATATGTCCAGGCAGCATTCTCATAATAATCGTAGTGAATGCCATTTTCCGGGTTACTGTTATAGATTCGAAAGTATGCAGTAGCCACGCGGCTCTCCGCGTTGCCGTCGGCAAAGCATTTTGCCTTCACGACGTGTGACGCTGTGAGCTCAAACGGTTCCATATATTTTGGAGAATTTTCGTCGGGCTCGGACCCGTCGATGGTATAACGGATGACGGCATCCGCATCGACGCTTTCCATTTTCACTTCAGCTGATTCATCCTGATAAAACCCGCCAGCAGGCTCAAAAAGATTCGCAACGGGATAGATGATCGGTGGCGGAATGACCGTTCTTTCCGGGAGCCCTGCTGGTGCGGGAAACCCTTCAAATGCACTGGTAACAGGTTTACCGGTCCAGCTGTACGGAGGTGTTACACCAAGCAAAAATGCAACGGTGGCGGCATTGTCATAAGTGAAAACATCGTGCGGAATCCGATAGCCATGCCTGACGCCTTTGCCATAGATGATAAAGGGAATTTCAAGTTCCTCAAGTGTCTCTCCACCATGTGAACGTCCAACACCACCATGATCGGCCGAGACAATGAATACCGTGTGTTCAAACATTCCGGCGTCTTTTGTTGCCTGAATGATCTCGCCGATATAGCGATCAGCCTGCGATACCGCTTCATAATAGTGTGCTGTTCCGTGCCCGTCCTCATGCCCGGCATGATCAACATGGTCGAAGTGCACAAACAAAAAGCCCGGCTTTTTTTCCTTGATGTAGGCGACCGCTGTCTGCGCCGTTTCGCCAGCGTCTTTTTTAGTCACATCGTAATTGAGGCTGCTGCGTTCGATCAGCCGTCCAAACCCACTCCAGTTGTAGATGGCACCGATCTCCATGTCGGGACGCTGGCTGCGCGTCACACCGAAGATGGTTGGATATATCTCCTCGGTGCCCGTGGTCACGGCAGGAAAATTGAAATCATCGCGCTCCCATCCGTTCGAAGTGACGCCGTGCTTCTCCGGCCCCGCTCCTGAAACCATCGTCGCCCAATTGGTGCTGCTGCTGGTCGGCAGTACACCCCGCGCCGTCAGCGTGTAAGCGCCATTTTCCATCATCCGATCCATCACCGGCGTGTTGGCCTTGATGACCCCGTCAGGACTCATGCCGTCCACGCCGATGACGATCACATGTTCGACACCTTCGACAGTTTTTTTTTCATTTGAAGTGCAGGCCGCGGTAGCCAGCAAGGATAGCAAAAACAGGGTTACTCGTAGTTTCATTTTATCTTATCGGGGTTTAAGTGCGTGAATCGTCAATCGTGAATCGTGAATCGTGAATCGTGAATGGTGAGTGGTGAGTGGTGAGTGGTGAGTCCATGTCATTAACTTAAGCTTTTTTTGATTACCTCACCTCAATCCTCTCCTGAAGGAGAAGAAGTCAGAGGAGCTTAAGTTAACGACATGGACTCATTCCTCATTCGAAATTCATCATTCGTAATTCGTAATTCGTAACTCGTCCTCACGGAGCTATCTTTCTGAGCGTAACGCCGTACTCTCCGACTTTGCCGCCTGCAGGTCCTTCATACGTAAAGGTAAGTCGGATTTCGTTTCCTTCATCGACGACTTGTATATGCGTTACCGGAAGAATGTTGTGAAGGTCGATCGCAGTGAGGCTCTCGTCGGCCCATGACCATGTTCCACCCTCACCTTGAAAGAAGTAGGGTGCCCCGTTGGCCACGAAGGCACTGGGATTGTAATCGTCATCAATCCGGAATTCGAGCACAAGATCATCCAGTACCCCAGGGGTTGTACCAAAGGGTAGTGATGCATCTGCCGCCTGGGACCATTTCCCACGCATCTCGACGGCAGCTGTCTGTTTTTCATTTAGCGTAATTTTTCCTTGAGGATCGCCATGTTCATCACATCCGACGAACAAGACAAGGGCAAGGATGACCGGATATAGTTGTTGTATCGTTTTCATAATTCTATGTGATCTGGCTGGCTTATTTGACAATCATAATCTTAACGATGTTTCGATAGTTTCGTGCTTCAATGCGCAGGAGATAGAGACCCGGTTCCTTCGGCGTGCGCAAAGTGACCGTCCCTTGTGCCGGTGCCTGCTCGTACATCAATGAATTAATTTCGACACCAGTAAGGTTCACAAGCGTCAACCGCATAGCAGAGGGCGACGGTAGTTGAAAGTGGACACTGACAGTCTCTGCAGCCACCGGATTGGGATAGACCGAAAACAGCGGACCTGTTTCGCCCGGTTCTTCAGTACTGACGATAAGTTCTGTTTCACCTCCAACGCCACTGCCGGCGTCATTAGCAAACATATCCGCCACTTCATCGGCTGTGATCACGCGGTTCCAGACGCGTACGTTATCCAACAGTGCAGAAAAATCGTCTTCATAGGCGCCGGTACCATCCTGCATAAGCGTCAAAGGCAATCCTGAACTCAGACTTCCCGGCAGTAGTGTCAGGTCATAGGAATCGACTGCTTCATCTGTTTGCCTGAGTTCACCATCGAGGTAAACGTTAAGTTTCGCATCGCGATCAAACGCTACGGCCACAAAGTGCCATTGTCCATCTTTGAGGCCAGGGGTACCGTTGTCGTCGGCATCCCAATCAACGCGATGTCCATCACCTCCGCCATCCGACGCGCTGACGGTCCACTTATGCGAATCGCCTCCATCGGCATCATCCAAACCGATGATGAATCCCGTATTGCCGCCACTGCTCCAATCTTTGTTTCCTAAAATAACAGGATCACCCGGAATGGGAATCAGTGGATTGATCTTTATCCAGAAAGCGACGCTCAAGTCATTGGTGCCGAAGTCAAGTTCCGGCGCCAGCGGCAACGTGGCGTGTGCGGGTGCCGGGAAGAGTGCCACATCACCGCGCACAGGATCCTTTGTAAAGGTCACCGGTTCGGCCCCGGCATCGGCGGCATGGATATTATTTCCGCTGAAATCACTGAGATTCTTGTTCAGGGGAAGGAACACCGTTGCTTCATAGGGTTTGTCGAGCGGGTTATACATTTCCGTAATCTCCTGCGGCGTCAGCACTTTATCTTTCCAGATGCGGAGATCGTCCATGAACGCCGCCAAATTATAGTCGTATGTGCCTGTAGCGTTCTGCATAATCGTCAGCGGCAACGCGGAGGTCAAACTTCCGGGACTGAGGGTAAGGTCGTACGAATCCTGTGCTTCGTCGGTCTGTCGCAGCAGGCCATCAAAGTATACGTTTAGTTTGGCATCGCGATCAAACGTGACCGCGACGAAGTGCCAACCGCCGTCTTTGAGACTCGGCGTCTGGTTGTCGTCCGCATCCCAGTCCAGGCGACCGGTTCCATCGGCAACGTTAACAGTCCACAAATGTGCATCTTGACCGTCCGCGTCATCCAACGCTACGAGGAAGCCAACGTTGTCGCCGCTATCCCAATCTTTGTTTCCAAAAATGACCGGGTCGCCCGCAACGCTTGCGGTATTGCTAATCTTGATCCAGAAGGCAAAGCTGAAATCACCTGTTCCAAAATCGAGGACAGGATCAAGTGGAAATTGTGCATACGATTCAGCCGCAAAACTGGCGACCATGCCGCGCTCCGGATCTTCAATAAAGGCGGTGGCCACGGTGCCCTTATCTTCGGCGTTGATACCGTTGGTGCCCGCATCGTTGAGGTCGCTGTCGAAAGGCAAATAGACATCTGCGCCATAGGTGAGATCGACAGGGGGCTCAGGTACCGTGAAAGTGTATGCCGCCGTAATTTCATCAGCGCTGAGGGCTTTTCCTTTCCATATCCGGATGTCGTCGAGGCGTGCCGCAAAGTCAGCCGAATATGCGCCTGTAGCATCCTGCATGATGGTGAAGGGAAGATCTGCCGGGGCGAGGGGACCTGAAAGGAGCGTAAGGTCTTTGGAGTCTGCAGCCACATCTGTTTGTCGCAATTCCCCGTCGAGGTAAACATTCATCGTCGCGCCACGGTCAAATACCACGGTAACGAAATGCCATTTGTTATCGACAAGTGTAGGCGTATCGTTGTCGTCCGCGTCCCAATCCAGGCGAGCGCCACTACCGTCAGCTGCGTTGACAGTCCAACGATGCGACGCGATGTCGTCAGCACCATCAAGGCCCACGAGGAATCCGACGTTTCCTCCGCTACCCCAATCTTTATTGCCAATAATGACCGGGTCGCTGGTCGGGATCGCGGCATCGTCGACTTTTATCCAGAAGGAAACGGTGAAATCTTCGGTTCCAAAATCAAGTTTAGGATCAATAGGCAAGGTGACATGCGCTTCAGCGGGAAAGTTCGCAACCATTCCGCGCTCGGCATCCTGAACAAAAGCAGTCGCAGCAGTGCCCGCATCGGTACCGTTGAGGCCGTTGCCGCTGGCGTCGAGGAGATCACCATCAAAGGGAAGGTATACCGTAGCCCCGAGTGCAGGATCGATGGTATAGCCGTTATCGTTGAGGCTCGTCACTTCCTCGGGAGACAGCAGGCGGTTATAGATGAGAACATCGTCGATGAACGCCTCAAAGTCATCGCTGTACGCGCCTGTTGCATCCTGCATGATCGTGAAAGGCAGGTCGGCAGGCGCAAGGTCGCCAGGCACGAGTGTAAGGTCTTTCGAATCCTGAGCAATATCGGTTTGACGCAATACGCCGTCGAGGTACACGTTCATCGTCGCATCGCGGTCAAACGTAATGGCGACAAAGTGCCACGTATCATCGACAAGTGTAGGGGTACCGTTGTCGTCAGCATCCCAGTCGAGGCGGCCCCCGGCACCATCGCCGGCATTCACCGTCCACAGATGTGAGCCAACTTCATTCGCGCCATCGAGTGCGACCAGGAACCCGGCGTTGCCGCCACTTCCCCAGTCCTTATTTCCGATGATCACGGGATCACCCGTGGGGATCATTCCGTCATCAACCCGGATCCAGAACGCGATGGAAAAATCGTTCGTACCAAAAAGGAGTAGCGGATCGATAGGCAGTTGGGCATGGGCAGCTGCAGGAAATTTCGCAACCTTTCCACGCTGCGGATCGGAAACAAATGCGGTTGGTTCAGTGCCCGCATCAGTGGCGTGCAGGTTGTTTCCACTGGCATCCTGCAGGTTCTCATCGAGTGGCAGGTAAACAGTTGGATCCGCCTGAGCATATACAGAACCCCATGCAACGACCGTACACAGAGTCAAGGTCAGTAGAATGCGCTTCATAATGGATTAATTTGGTTCATTTCACAATTTGATTTAGTCGACATCCCACCAGACATGGGTTTGCGTGTTATCCGGTCCCTGGATCGCGACGGCGGCCTCATAGTTTGCTCTGTTGGCGTTTTGTTCCGAATGTGGATAGAGGAAACGCACCGGGACATAACCCAACGAATTAGGACCGGGGGTGATGACCGGGACACCCGTGCGGCGCCATTCCGACCATCCTTCGAAACCACAATTGAAAAGTGCCAGCCACTTCTGCAGATATATCTTGTCAAGTTTCTCGTCCTGAGTACCAGTATAGGCAACCGCGTCCTGTGTAAAATATTCGGCAGGGGGTTGCACATCGGTTGCCTTTGGAAATACAAAGTTGTCGGGGATGCGGCTCGCATAATAGTCAAACTGGCTTTGTATACCTTGCATGTAATACGTTTCTGCGGAACCGGTCGTGATAAATCCGCGCTCGGCGGCCTCGGCGAGAATAAACTGAAGTTCGCCGTAGGTCATCAGCAACGCCTGGGCTGCGGTCGGATTGGCAAACTCCGGACTCGAATTGATCGGTGCCCAAAGCAGACCAGGTAGCGATTGGTTCGCCGTACCACCGTTGAACGTACTTTCGTCAGGGATTCCGTTAGGCACGCCTACATATTCAGGGTTGGCACTCCCGTCGGTAGCCGGTGTCGGCTGCGCAAACACAAATAATCTGGGGTCATTCAAGCCCTTCAGGATGTTCACCATGTTCTCGGATGCCGACTCGCCGAAGGTGCCGCGATATCGTGGAAACTCGTTGTTTAATTCGTTGAGGTATTGGAGGGCGGCCTGGTCAGCGTTTCCCGAAAACAACGGATAGGTTACCGGGTCACTGACAATGGCTTGCATTTGTGCTGACGGATCCTGCCGGTCGGAGATGCGGAGCAGACAGCGAAGTTTGAGTGAATTGGCAAACTTCTTCCACTTCATGATGTCTCCGTAGTACAAAATGTCTCCTGAAATCGCTTCGTTTGCGGGACTGAGCAGCTCATTGGCTAGCGTAAGGTCGGCAAGTATGCCTTTGTAAATGTCTTCCTGCCGGTCATACTTCGGAAAGTTGATGTTATTGCTTTTCGCACCCACCGCTTCGGAGTACGGAATGTCGCCATAGATATCGGTCAACGACTGGAAGAAATATGATTTGAGCACGAGGCTGACGCCCTGATAGTTTTTCATTCCTGCCGCGACGGCCAGATCATGCATGGTGTACACATTTCTCAGGTGCCCGTAGTAGCTCCAGAGAAAGTATTCGCTGGCATCGGCGGGCGACCAGTCGAAGGCACTCACAAACTGATTCGCCAGATAGTCGGCCACGATGTTTCCCCGTCTCCACGCACCGGTATAAGAGTCGTTCATTGATCCACGGATAATCGCGGGCAATAGTAAGCCGGGGTTCGAAATCTTTTCCGGCTGATTCGGGTTCGTATTAATTTCTTCAAATTTGTCGTCGCAGCCCGTTACCGCCGCGCATAACATGACAAACAAGAGGATGATTTTTATGGACAGTGTTTTCATATTGGCTGTCTTTTAAAGTTTGAAGCTCAGATTAAAACCATAGCTTTTTGTGGAGGGCAGGCTCATGTTCTCGAAGCCGGGTACAAGACCTCCCCCTTCGGTCGCCATTGCAGTTTCAGGATCGAAATGCGGATTGTCCGTCCACAACTTCAGATTTCTTCCAACCAGCGAAATACGAACATCACGCAACGGTGCGTTACCCAGCAAGTCTTGCGGAATCGTGTATCCCAATGATACTTCACGCAACTTCACGAATGAGGCGTCGAACAGTTGCGACTCTGAATTGTGATCATGGTATTGTTTATAATAGGCGCGGGCGGTAGTACCGTAGATCCCTTCGCTCGCGGTGCCGTCTGTGCTGATGCGATTGGGCGAGTATGTGCCGTCATCATTGAGTGCTGCGCCCTCGTGATAATAGAGTTGTTCAGGATCGTATTCAGTACCGGGTTCGCGTGCGGCGCGTTCAATTGCCGATTCATACAAAATGCCGGCGCCCATCCCCTTGTTGTAGAAGCGTGAGACGAACACACCGCCCTGACGGATGTCGAACAGCACGTGGGCGGAGAATCCTTTGAAACCAAGCGAAGTCGACGCCCCGGCAGTCCAGTCGGGGTTAAAGTTTCCAAGATGGATCGGATTTGTTGTTTTTATCGGAAGTCCGTTCGATGCAATGATGATTTGTCCTTTCATCGGGCCGTCAGGCACTCGCTCAAAGCCTGGACCGTAAATCGCCCCCATCCTTTCGCCTACCCTGGCCTCCACGGTAGCTTCTTCTCCGGGGGCTGTCTGCACATAGGCGGGAATACCAGGCGCAAGGGATATGACTTCACTGCGGTTACGCGCGAAGTTGATGCCGATGTCCCAACGAAGGCTGTTTGAAAGCAGAACGGGTGTTGCATTGAGCATCACTTCGATACCGGTGCTTTTAATTTCGCCGGCGTTAATCACGCGACTCCCATAGCCTGTCGACTCCGCAAGCGCGAGCGGAAGAATCTGGTCTCTTGACCGAATGTCGTAGTACGTTACATCGAGGTTGACCCGCTGTTGCAGCAAGCTGGTGTTGATACCGATTTCCCATGTGTCGATCGACTCGGGCTTCAGCTGAGGATTTCGCAAAGTGCCACTTTCAGAAAGTACAGGTGTGCTACCCCAGGGCAACTGCGCACCATAAGTCGAATACAGCGAATAGGGACCGGTGTCATTTCCAACCTGCGCCCAACCCAAGCGAAGCTTTACCAGATCGATAGCGTCGGGTGCATTGAAGAGCTCGTCGAGCAACACACTCGCCGAGACGGCAGGGTAGAAATAGGAATTATTCTCGGGCGGTAAAGTACTCGACCAATCGTTCCGCGCAGTGAGATCGAGGAAGACGATGTTGTTGTAATCGAACTGCGCAAGTCCATACACACTGTTCACGCGCTTTTGATAGTTGCGCTCATCGGAGAGAATGGCAGCGGCGCTGTTATCCAGATTGTAAATACCCGGGATGGTCAGCTCAGGCGCCACCACATTTACATACCTTCCTTTGTTGTCTCGCCGATTGCCACCAACGGACAACACCGCTCCAAACATTCCTTTTCTTTTTACATCATATCGCAAGAGGAAATCCGTGTTGCGTTCTTCTTCATATATATCGTTAATGCTGTAGCGTCCTTTCAGATTCTCGACGGAACTCCACGCATGCTTGAACGCCCTGTGATCGATGGAAACATCGGTGGAGGTGCGCACCATCAGGCTCAGGCTTTCCGTAAAATCATAGGTGAGGGAAAAGTTGCCGATCAGGCGGTCTTTGTTCTGACTACTCGTGTTTTCATATTGATAAAAGAAAGGGTTGTTGTGGTTCTCGCCATAGTTGTATTGAAATTGCTGAATACCCTCAAGGCCGGGCTGCCAGTAGTTGCGCATGCTGTTCATGTTGACCTGGCGGGTCATCCACAGCATGAAATACATTGGCGTATTTCTTCCATACCCCTGATCGGGTCTGTTGGAGCTCTCCGTTTTGACATAGTTGAGACTCAGATCCGCTCTTAATTTTTCCGATACCTGGGAGCCGGCGTTTACTGCTACCGTATTGCGCTGAAGATCATTGTTGGGTACAATCCCTTTTTGGTCCATGTTGGTGAACGACACCCTGAAGTTTGATGTCTCATTTCCGCCTGTCACAGCAACGTTATTAAAGAGCGTGTTCCCCAGTTCAAAGAAATCCCTCACGTTGTCGGGGTGCGATACCCATGGTGTGGGGATAATGTCTCCCCTGTCAGCCACGTGCACGTCGCCGCCGCGATAGCCATTTGTGGTAGGCGAATCAAACTGTGCACGTTTAGGGCCGTAGTTCAACCGTGGTCCCCAACTCTCATCAAAGCCATCCTGCACTCCGTTCGGAATCGCCGCGAGATTGCCCTGGTAACCAAAATTAGATCCTTCGAACAGGCCGCTGTTACCACCGCCGAATGAGTTCTGAAAGCGTGGAAGGCGCAGGATTGTTTCGAACGTTACGCCCGAATTAACCGATATACCAACGCCCTTGCGCGATTTACCCGATTTGGTGGTAATAATAATTACCCCGTTACTGGCCCTCGCCCCGTAAAGCGCTGACGCCGCAGGCCCCTTCAATACGTTGACACTCTCGATATCAGCCGGATTGATTTCAGCGGCACCATTGCCAAAATCCGCTGCCGAGGTATTGTTGATATTGTTGTTGATCGGAACACCGTCAAGGACGAACAAAGGTTGGTTACCATTGAAGTTTAGCGAAGACTCGCCGCGCAGGATGACACGGGTAGAACCGCCAACGCCGGCGTTGGCTTTGATGTCAAGTCCGGCTACTTTGCCAGACAGCATACTCGTAAAGTTAGACTCCGGTGCATCAAGCAGGTCTTCGCCACTCACTTCCTGCGTCGCGTAGCCCAGTGACTGCTTTTCTCTTTCGATCCCCAGCGCGGTAACAACCACTTCGTTCATGAACGTTGCCTCTTGCTCGAGCGTGACGTTAATGGTTGAACGGAGGCCTACTGCCACCTCCTGGGGCGCATATCCTACAAATGAAAAGACCAGCGTGCCGTTGCCATCAGGTAGCTGGATACTGTATTGGCCACTCACGTCGGTGACCGAGCCGAAATTCGTCCCTTTCAGGACGACGTTGACGCCGGGTATACCGTTACCGCTTTCTGCATCGACTACTCTGCCGCTAACTTCATGTGCGTTTTGTGCGTGGCCGATTCCGGCCGATAAAAGCCCGAGGATACATAGCATCAGCCGGGCCACCGGGATGCATCGTTTGGGTGGGGGTAAAGTTGTTTTCATATTAATATAGGGTTGGCTTGAACATGAATTTGACCTTCGCCTTGAAACTGGAACAAATCGCAAAAACCCGCCTTTTCAGACGTTATTCGGCATTTAGCAGGACAAAACCGATGTTTATAAATACTAAAACACCGCCAGAACAGTCTTTATAAACTTTGTTTACTTTTAGTAAACATACTAAAAATCCATGAGAATCAAAGCAGAAGTGAAAAATTGGCGTTGGAAAAGTCCACGGTCAACGGTCGACAGTCCACGGTAGAGTAGAGAGTAAAGCCTGACGGATGGGTTTTTGGTCGTGGATGTTGGCAGGTTTATTTAACACTTCTCAAGGGCGCGCTCCAGGATACCGAGTGCCGTTGACAATTCATCGCGGGTAATGGTGAGTGGCGGGGAGAGCTGTATTACATTGCCCTGTGAAACTTTGAAGCTAAGCCCGTTTTGAAGGCATTCGTACATCACCCTTTCTGCTTCCGCAGTTGCCTTTTCCTTTGTTTTTTTGTCGTGAACCAGTTCAATACCCCACAGTAAGCCGATGCCGCGCACATCGCCGATGATAGGGAATTTTCGTTTCATCGCATCAAGTTGTTCACGCATGAACCCGGCATCATCGGTCACTTTCTGTAAAAGATTATTTTCCTCAATGTATTCGAGCATCGCCAGAGAAGCAGTGCAACCCACCGGATTTTTTTCGAAAGTGAAATGTCCAAGTGAAATATCCGTTGCGACATTAAAGGACTCACGTGCCACAATAGCAGCCATCGGGATAATACCTCCACCGAGTCCTTTGCCGAGACAAACAATATCCGGTTCCAGGTCATAGTTTTCAAACGCGAACATTTTACCGGTTCGTCCGAAAGCGATGGGAATCTCGTCGAGAATCAGGAGTACATTATGGCGCGTACATATTTCGCGAACCCTTGCCCAATAGCGGGCAGAGGGTATCTGCACATCGGTGTTGCGAATCGTTTCAATGAGGAAAGCGCCGATATCGCCTTCCTTGTCAATGACATATTCGAGATATTCCGCGTAAGCGGAATCATCGGATCCGGCACCAGAAAACGGACCACGATAAGTCATCGCCGGCGGAATCCGTTCGACACCCGGCATCAACGCGCCCATTCCTTTCCTAAAATCGCGTTCTCCTCCGGCTGAAATCGCATCCATCGACGCGCCATGAAACGAATCCCACAACGAAACAATCTTGTGTTTTCCCGTTACAAAACGCGCAAGCTTGAGTGCCATGCTGACTGCCGAGGTTCCTCCAGGTGCAAAAAGTACGCGATTCAAGTCGCCCGGAAACAAAGACGCCAGTTTTCGGGCAAGGTCAATCGCCGGCACGTTCGTGTAGCGTCTCGGGGAAAAAGGCAATTGTTCCATCTGTGCAATGACCCGATCAAGCACATAGCGGTTCCTGAATCCCACCTGGTGCACGTTGTTGCCATGGAAATCCATATACTTTCTTCCGCTAAGGGTGTGCAAATAAATGCCCTCGCATTCCGACAGCACGTCCAGACAGGGCGTCGACAGCGACTGATGCAAAAACCAACGTGCATCCTCATCAAGATACTGAAGGGTCTCTGGATGTTCGATCACGGCATACCATTCTTTCCGCGCCGTCGAAAGGTTAACATCTCCTTCTGTACGGTTTACAAAATCTTCCATTTTCAAAAACTGTTTTATGAAGAACTATGAATCTCCAGTAGCTATTATCCAGTAGCTATTATATATATGTGTGTGCCGGTTTGAAATTCATTCGGCGAACCAGACAGACGTCAGCCGGAAGTTAGACTTTAATTTGAATTAAAATGAATACAATGAATCTAATTTTTATCTATCATTGTGTCGTATGGTAGACAACGACGTTTTAATTCAGATCAGTAACAAGATCAAGGGCGCGAGAAAATCGAAGAATACGACCGTACAGGAATTGGCCACCAAAGCCAGTGTAAGCAAGGGCCTGATCTCCCAGATTGAAAACAACCGGACCATTCCATCGCTGCCGGTACTACTCGCTATTATTGGGGCGCTCAATATTGATTTGAACGATTTCTTCAAGGACCTAACACCGAAGGGCAAAGTACCGCGCATTATCATCAAACGGCCCAACGAGTACCAGAAATTCGAAAAAGAGACCACAAAGGGTTTTGTCTACAAGCGTATCCTCACCAAGGAAATCAAGAACCTTCCGATCGATATTGTCCTGCTGGAGCTGAAGCGTGGTGCGAAACGTAAAAAGCTTGTCAAGACCCAGGCTTTTGAATACAAGTATGTCCTGGAAGGATCCGTAGAGTACCTTATAGAAGGCAAGAAATATGCACTGCGCAAAGGCGACTCGCTCTTCTTCGATGGCCGCCTGGGTCATACACTGTCAAATGCAGGCAAAGGCGAAGCACAATTGCTTGTTCTTTACTTCTTTATTTCTGAAAGTGCACTTCAATAAGGCCGCAGGAGGCCTCTCGTTGCTAACCCCAAAATTTTTCTTTGAACATTGGCCAGTTTAGCTGTATATTCGCGCTAAACAAAATTCATATATACTAAACAGTCGCCAACGCCTGCCATTTGCCATCCCGGCAGCGGACAGCGATGTATGCCATGACCCGAATCATTGAAACAAAACCATTTACAGCAAATGGTATCCCTTTTCAGCCGGCCCCGCTGCCCATCGCCGTCATATGCATGGACGGCTCGGCCGATGAATACCTCGACACCACATTGGCACACGACCGGATGCCCAACCTCAAGAAGATGGCTGTCCACGGATACCGCGGCATGGCGCGTGGGGCGCTGCCTTCTTTCACGAACGTCAACAACTCCTCTATCGTCACGGGTGTTTCGCCGGCGGTGCACGGCATCTGCGGCAACTACTTTTACGACACGGCGAAAGACGAAGAAGTGATGATGAACTCGTCGGAATATCTGCGCGCCGAGACAATTCTCGCAGCAGCTGCCAACGCCGGTCGCAAGGTGGCGGTGGTGACGGCGAAAGAAAAGCTGCGTGATATTCTCTCTCACCACCTGAATGGAATCGCTTTCTCCGCCGAAAAATCCGACAAGACCACACAGGAAAAACACGGCATCGAAAGGGCCGATCAATTACTCGGGATTCCCACCCCCGCCATCTATAGTGCAGATGCAAGCCTTTTTGTTCTTAAGGCGGGCGTCAAGCTCATTGAAAAGGGGTTGGCCGACTTTCTTTACTTGTCGCTCACAGACTATATGCAGCATACCTATGCGCCCGATAGTGAAGCTTCGCTTGCTTTTTACGAAGCAATGGATGAGGAACTTGGAAAGCTTCTGGCGCTCAACGCCATCATCGGAGCGACGGCCGACCACGGCATGAACGCAAAGGTAAAAGCCGACGGGTCGCCAAACGTACTATACGTCGAATCGATGCTGACCGACAAATTCGGTCCTGGCTTCCGCGTCATCTGTCCGATTACCGATCCTTATGTAAAACATCACGGCGCGCTGGGTTCTTATGTTGTGGTTCACGTGCCCAACCCGTCGGAGATCGACACGATAAAAAAATGGCTGCAGGCGCAGCCAGGTATCACCGAGGTATATGAAAAAGACATGGCGGTGAGGCTACTCGAGCAGCCTGCTGACAGAATCGGCGATCTCATCGTTTTATCCGCCCGCGATGTAGTGGTGGGCCGGACACCGGCGCATCACGATCTTCAGGCGCTCGACGGAACACTGCGGTCTCACGGCGGCCGGTACGAAGAAATGGTCCCCTTCATTGTTTCACATCCGCTGAACAACACCTACAAGATGCGGGCAGGAGGTGATCCCAGAAACTTTGACGTATTCGATTTCACCATAAATGGAACACAAGGCGCATCGTAGCAGTCACTACGCATCATAAAAACGCCAACAAATACATCTATCAAATTAAACCTTCTTTTAAACATGAATATCACCAAGGCAGCTGAGTCCACGTCGACCGGAACGCAATCCAATTCGCAACCTCTGCACCTCACCAGTTATATTGCCGGAAAAAAATTAGCAGACCGAAAAAAGTTAAGCGTAAACAGTCCATATGACGGCCGGGAAGTGGGAACGGTAACACTTGCGGGTAAAGATGATGCACTCGAAGCAGTAGCGCAGGCGTTAAAAGGCGGCAAATCGCTGACCCGGTACGACAGGTTCGCGATACTGGACAAGACGCGGCAACTGTTGATGGCCAGAAAGGAGCTCTTTGCCAATACGATCTGTGCTGAGTCAGGTTTGTGTATGAAGGAGACAAACTATGAAGTCGGCCGTGCGCACGACGTGCTCATGTTCGCTGCCATGGAATGCCTGAAAGACGATGGCGAAATATTCTCGTGTGACATATCCCCTACGGGAAAGCAACGAAAGATATTTACCGTACGTGAGCCGCTCTCGCTGGCACTTGCCATTACGCCATTTAATCATCCCCTCAACCAGGTTGCACACAAGATCGTTCCGGCCATTGCTGCCGGAACGCCGGTGATTCTTAAGCCTTCGGAAAAGACGCCGTTGACTGCGATCCTGTTTACGGAATTACTCTATGAAGCCGGATTGCCACCACACATGCTGTCCACACTGCTGGGCCCGACGAAGGATGTAGCCGAGCCATTGATTCGCGATCCGCGTGTTGACCTCGTGTCGTTTACCGGAAGCGTTGCCGTAGGCAAGAAGATCGCCGAAACCGTTGGCTACAAAAAGGTTGTGCTTGAACTTGGTGGAAATGATCCGCTCATTATCCTTGAAGATGCAGACCTCGATCTCGCGGTTACCCTTGCGTCGGAAGGCTCATTTCGCAACTCCGGGCAACGATGCACGGCTGTTAAAAGGATACTCGTGCATGAAAAAATTCTGGACGAGTTCACCAATCGGTTTGTTGAAAAAGCAAAAACATACACCTGTGGAGACCCCTCCCACCCCGACACTCGAGTGGGAACGGTTATCGACGAACAAGCCGCCATATACCTGGAGACGGTAGTGAAAGAAGCAGTAGATCAAGGCGCACGCGTGCTGCTCGGCGGGAAACGCAATGGTGCATTGCTGGAACCTACGGTCATTGCTAACGTACCGCGAGACTGCCGGATGGTGGTTCAGGAATCGTTCGGGCCCCTTGCGCCCATCATGGCCATTAAAGACCTGGATGATGCGATCGCGCTCGCGAATTCTACAGCATACGGCTTGTCATCTGCAGTGGTGACCAACAACATGCAACACATCGTCAAAGCGGTAAAGTCATTGAATGTCGGAACCGTCAACGTCAATGAAGTTCCCGGCTACCGTATTGAGAAATCGCCCTTCGGCGGAATAAAAGATTCCGGCCTCGGTGTAAAGGAAGGGGTTATTGAAGCGATTAAGTCCTTCACGTTTGTTAAGACGTTTTCGCTGCCGTGGTAAAAAAGTTGCCGGTTG
>CAYMWA010000002.1:0-82289 GCA_964393795.1 uncultured Roseivirgaceae bacterium | reverse complement strand
CAACTGCTGGCGCAACCGGAGACGGTCAAGGATATGAAAAAATATTCACAGCTCAGCAAAGAGTACCGCGACCTCGAGAAGATCGTCGTAAAATACAAGGCATTGACCGAAGCCCGGAAGCATTTGCAGCAGGCGAAAGACGTGCTCGACAAGGAGAAAGATCCCGAAATGCGGGAATTCGCCAAATCCGAGATCGATGAACTTGAAACGAAGATTGAAGGACTGGAAGCCACGCTTAAAGAGCTGTTGATCCCGAAGGATCCCCACGACGACAAGAACGTATTGCTCGAAATCAGGGCCGGCACGGGGGGCGATGAAGCCGCCATTTTCGCAGGAGATCTCTGGCGGATGTATCAGCGTTTTTGCGATCGGCACGGACTAAAGATGGCCGTCGTCGATGTAACGGAAGGCACGGCGGGCGGCTATAAGGAAGTTATCAGCAGCATCACCGGTGACGGGGCGTACGGCCTTCTGAAGTTTGAATCCGGGGTGCACCGTGTACAGCGGGTACCGGAAACGGAGCAGATGGGGCGGGTGCATACATCGGCCGCTTCGGTCGTTGTGCTGCCCGAGATTGAAGATGTCGAGGAAGTCGAAATCAATCCTGCTGATCTGGAGGTGCAGACAGCACGATCAAGCGGCGCCGGCGGCCAGAACGTCAACAAGGTGGAGACGAAGGTGCAGATGACACATAAGCCAACAGGCATCGTTGTCACCTGTCAGATAGAACGGTCGCAGCACGGCAACCGCGAACGGGCGCTCAAAATGCTCAAGACAAAACTCTACGAAATGGAATTGGAAAAGCAGCAGTCGGAGATAGGCGCCGCACGCAAGTCGATGGTGCGTTCGGGCGACCGGTCTGAAAAAATCAGAACCTACAACTACCCGCAATCGCGCGTAACCGATCATCGCATCGGATACACGCAACATAACCTGGCCGCGATCATGAACGGAGAGATTGATGATTTCATCGAACAACTCCGGATCGCCGACAGTGCCGAACGGATGGCAGAAGCGGCGAAATAGGTTGCAGGTTGCAGAGTTGCAAGTTGCAAGTTACAGGTTGCAGGTTGCAGGTTGCAGGTTGCAGAGTTGCAGGTTGCAAGTTGCAGAGTTGTAAGGACAGCTGCTGCGGTCGTTCTATTGCTTGGTAAAACATGGCAACGCAATTGATTTTCATTATTTTGCGCAAAAAAACACCAATATGGGAAAAGGTCTTATAGCAGCCCTTGTAGTCGTCGGGCTTATTGTCTTGTTTGCTTTTGGTTTCTTTATGTGGGGAACGGGCGTGTATGACAGCGCCATTCAGTCGCAGGAAAGGGTAAAGGCAGAATTTGCCGATGTGCAGGCGACATACCAGCGCCGGGCTGACCTGATACCGAACCTTGTCGCTACCGTACAGGGAGCGGCGGAAAACGAAAGGGGTATTCTCACGGAAGTAACCCGCGCACGGGCGGGTATCACCAGCGCCCAGACGCCCGAAGACCTGGAACTGGCGGGCCGCAGGATCAACACGGCCATCAATCTCGCCTTTGAAGCGTATCCACAAATCCGGTCAACACAAAACTTTCAGGATCTTCAGGCACAGCTGGAAGGCACTGAGAACAGAATAAACATCGCCCGTCAGCGTTATAATGACGCCGTCAGGGAATATAATTCGTATGTTCGGGGTTATTTCAAGAGGATGGCCTTGAACATGTTCGGTGGTGGAGAAGATTTCTCTCCGAAAGAAGGTTTCGAGGCCTCGGCACAGGCACAGGACGCACCGACCGTAACATTCTAAGAACTTTTCTCTCTGCTTGCACTTAGAGAGGGTCCCGCGAAGGCGGGACTTTTTTTATGCCTTTAAAGATGGACTTATCGCCGCTGTTGGAACATCCACTCCAGGAAGTCCGGCTCTGCAAAGGCGCTGTCCCAGCTGTTGTGCATGACTCCCGGATATTCGGTGTACTTCACTTCAACGTTCAGCTCCTTCAACTTTTGCACCATCGCCCTTGAATAGTCTACCACAACCACGTTGTCTGCGCTTCCGTGAAACACCCAGAACGGCAACTTCACCTTCTTGTAGTGCGCCGTGTCGCCACCACCGCAGATGGGCAACGCCGCCGCAAAAGTTTTAGGATAGCGATACACCGCTTCAAACGTGCCCATACCTCCCATCGAGAGGCCGGTAATGTAGACGCGACGACGGTCAACCGACTCGTCCTTTATCAGTTGTTTGACAAGCGCTATCGCGTGCGTCAACGGCCACATGGCCGGCCGGTCATAGTCAAAATCAAGCGCCAGTTGACCCTCTCCGCGTTGAATGTTTACAGAAGACCAATAATTTCCGGTGGGACATTGGGGAAATACAACAATCGCCGGGTATTTTTCCCTGACTGTGGGATCGACAAAAAGTCGGGCACCGTGTACCAATTGCTTCTCGTTGTCATTGCCGCGTTCACCAGCCCCGTGCAGCACCAGTATCAGCGGATATTTGACACGCTTGTCATAGTGCTCCGGGTAGAGTATCCGGTATGGCAACGTGTCACCATCGGATACGTATTGATGCTTTTGATACAACGACATGTCTTGTGCCTGCACAGCAAAACAAGCAAACATCGACAACAGAAAAAGCAGCTTCATGGATAGGTGTTTAGAAACATGAGTCGCGTTCGTCAGCTACACCTCTGTACCCTACGCTTCCGCGCGCTATCCTGCGATGGCTTTGGCAGCGAGGCCTGTAGTTTTGCAACCTATAGACTCCGCTTTACTTCGCGGTTTTCGTAACTTTCTATGACGTCCCCGACCTTCATATCGTTAAATCCTTCGATGCCGATTCCACAGTCGAATCCTGAGCGGACTTCGGTCACGTCGTCTTTGAATCGCTTGAGCGACGAGAGTTTCCCCTGATACACGACAATCCCGTCGCGGATAAGGCGGATCGGATTTGACCGTTTGATCGTGCCATCCGTCACCATACAACCGAGAATCGTTCCTACCTTGGAGATCTTGAACACTTCGCGAACTTCCGCATTGCCGACGATCACTTCTTCCACCTTCGGCGCAAGCATGCCTTCCATCGCATCCTTCACGTCTGCAATCGCATCGTAGATAATAGAGTAGAGGCGTATTTCGATTTCTTCATGCTCAGCGATGCGTCGTGCCGCCTGTGAAGGCCGCACCTGGAAGCCGACGACAATGGCATCAGACGCCGATGCCAGCAATACATCCGATTCGGAGATTTGTCCAACACCGCGATGGATAATGCTTACCTCCACCTCCGGCGTCGACAGTTTGAGCAGGGAGTCGGAAAGGGCTTCGACCGATCCGTCCACGTCACCTTTCACGATCACGTTCAACTGCTTGAAGTTACCTATGGCGAGGCGACGACCAATTTCATCGAGGGTGATGTGCTTCTTCGTGCGCATGCTTTGCTCCCGCAACAGCTGGTTCCGCTTTGTCGCAAGTTCCCTTGCTTCGCGGTCCGTCTCCATCACGTTGATCTTTTCACCTGCCTGAGGGGCGCCGTCGAGACCGAGTACCACAACCGGTGTTGCCGGACCCGCTTCATTCACTCTTTTGCCCGTATCGTCGAACATCGCTTTTACGCGGCCGTAGTGCGGACCTGCCAGGAGGATATCCCCCGTGCGCAGTGTACCGCTTTGAATCATCACGGTAGTAACATATCCACGGCCCTTGTCGAGGGTCGCTTCGATGACTGAACCGGTCGCAGGTCTGTTCGGATTGGCGCGCAGGTTCAAGAGTTCCGCTTCAAGCAGCACCTTTTCGAGCAGGTCTTCGATTCCTGCCCCCGATTTAGCCGAGATTTCCTGCGATTGATATTTTCCACCCCAGTCCTCAACAAGAATATTGATTTTGGAAAGGGATTCCTTGATTTTGTCTGGGTTGGCGTTGGGTTTGTCGATCTTGTTGATCGCAATAACGATCGGCACCCCCGCGACCAGGGCGTGGTTGATGGCCTCTTTCGTCTGAGGCATCACGTCGTCATCTGCTGCCACTACGATAATAGCGATGTCGGTCAGTTTTGCACCCCGTGCCCGCATGGCCGTAAAAGCTTCGTGACCAGGGGTATCGAGGAAAGCGATCTTGTTGCCGCTACGTGTCGTGACGTCATAGGCGCCGATGTGTTGCGTGATGCCACCGGCTTCAGATGCGGTAACTTTGGTATTGCGAATGTAGTCGAGCAATGACGTCTTTCCGTGGTCGACGTGGCCCATAATGGTCACAATCGGCGCACGCGGTTCCAGTTCCTCTTCAGCATCCTCTTCTTCCTGGACGACCAGGTCGTCATCGGCGGAGGTAAACTGCACATCATAGCCGAACTCATCAGCGATTACTGTTATCGCCTCCGCGTCAAGTCGTTGGTTGATGGAAACGAACATCCCCAATCCGAGACAGGCAGAGATCACGTCATTGACGGAAACATCCATCAGTGATGCGAGGTCGTTGGCGGAGATGAACTCCGCTACCTTCAGAATTTTGGACGACTTTTCTTCCTGCAGCATCTGTTGCTCCTGGGCGTCGGAGTATGCCTGGCGTTTTTCGCGGCGGTACTTGGAACCGCTGGTCTTCTTGCCACCGCCGCTGAGTTTCGCCAGCGTCGCTTTGATCTGATCCTGGATTTCCTTTTCGGAAGGTTCTTCCTTATGAATTCTTTGACCAGGACGGCCGCGCTGCTGCGGTCTTGTTCCGCCACCCTTCTGTGCCGCACCATCGGTAGAGATGCGCTTCCGTGGTCGTTTCCCTTTCCTGTCTTCCCGCACATCGGAAGAGGCGACCGGTGGTGCCTCACGCCGCTTGTCAACGGGAAGTTCAATCTTGTCCACCACCTTGAGGCCCTGCAGCTTGTCAGCGCGTGCCTTGATCAGCTCCTGATGATCCGCCGGCTTTTCTTCTGTAGCAGCGGGTGCCGGTGTTTCTTCAGCAGGGGGAGGTGCGACCTCCGAGACAGGTGCAGGTGCCGGTTCGGGCGCGGGTGCCGGAGGCAATGGTTCTTCCTTTTCTTTTTTCGCAGCCGGTTTCTTCTCCAGGTCGATCTTGCCGAGCACCTTGATGCCCTCAAGCTTCGGTGCTTCGCTCTCGACTTTCTCCGCCCGCTCTTCCTTCGCCTTCAGGTCCTTCGAACCCAGATTCTTGATCAGGATGCTTTCCTCCTCATCAACTCGCTTCTTCGCTGCTTCCTTCTCGCGCTCGGCCGTAATATTCTCAATGTGCTTGGTACCAATCGTCAATTCAGACGCTTCCCGCTTCTCTGAGGCAGAAGATGCAAACTCCTTCGCGAGCACAGCATACTGCTCGCTTGTAAGTTTGGTGTTAGGATTGTTGTCAACGGAGAAACCCTTCTGAGTCAAGAACTCCAATATGGTGTTGTGCCCGACATTAAGTTTCCGCGACGCTTGCCCTAACCGTATCATCTTTTGTTCAGCCATGCTCAAATATCCCTATGTATTTTGTAATTTCTGTGTTCGAGTGTGAATTATTTACTCAAATTCCTTCTTTAAGACACCGAGAACACTCTCAACTGTTTCCTCTTCAAGATCTGTTCTGCGAACAAGCTCATCTTTATTTAGGTTCAGCACGCTTTTCGCGGTATCCAACCCGATGCGCTTCAGTTCGTCGAGCACCCAATCTTCGATCTCATCAGCAAACTCATCAAGATCAACATCCTCATCCTGCTGTCCTTCGGCAAGTTCGCGGAAGACGTCAATCTCATATCCTACCAGGCGGCTGGCAAGCTTGATGTTTAACCCTCCCTTCCCGATAGCTAGTGAAACCTGATCCGGTTTCAAATATACCGATACACGGCCGCTTTCCTTGTCGATCTTGATGGATGTGATCTTTGCCGGACTCAGCGCACGCTGAATGTAGAGTTCGAGATTTTCCGTAAAGTTAATCACATCAATGTTCTCATTCTGCAATTCACGTACAATTGCGTGAATACGCGACCCCTTCATCCCCACACACGCACCTACAGGATCGATCCGGTCATCGTACGATTCAACAGCGACCTTTGCCCGTTCGCCCGGCTCGCGCACCACCTTCCTGATGGTGATCAATCCGTCATATACTTCAGGCACCTCCTGCTCAAACAGGCGTTCCAGAAAGACAGGCGATGTGCGTGACAGGATGATCTTCGGGTTTCCGTTCACCATCTCCACCTTGTGGACAATGGCCCGCACGTTTTCGCCCTTGCGATAGCGGTCTTTCGGTATCTGCTCACCGCGGGGAATCGAAATCTCGTTGCCCTCGCCGTCAATAAGCAATACCTCCTTGCTCAACACCTGGTACACCTCACCCGTGATGATCTCCCCTACAATATCCTTGTACTTCTGATACAGGATATCCTTTTCAAGATCCTTCACCTTTTGCATCAGCGTCTGCCGAGCCGTCGTGACGGCCCTTCGTCCAAACGCCTCAATGTCAATTTGTTCGGACACTTCCTCGCCTACTTCAAAATCAGGTTCAATCTTTCGCGCCTCCGTCAGGCTGATCTTGTCGTGATCCCAGATGTCTTCGGAATCATCCTCCACAATCTCGCGAATCCGGTAAATCTCGAGGTCTCCCTTGTCGGCGTTGATAATGATATCAAAGTTATCCGTAGGAATCACCCTGCCGTCTTCGTCCACCCCGTACTTCTTCTTGATCATGTTCCGGAAGACGTCTTCCAGTATACGGATCATCGTAGGCCGGTCAATGTTCTTCTGTTTTGCGAACTCAGCAAACGATTCTATTAATGTTGCAATATCCATATAGTTAAAATATTATTTAAAGGATGCAAGTACAAAAGCCTTGTCGATGTTGGAGAACGGAATTTCGTGTTCGCTCGTCACCTTCTTCTTACCGGTGCCCTTCTCCTGAATCAGCACAATTTTGTCGGCTGTCACTTCAGCGAGTTTACCCTGCACAATGCTGTCGCCGCTCACGACCTTCATGTTCCGGCCAACGTTCCTGGCATACTGCCGTTTCATGGAAAGCGGTTGGTCCAGCCCCGGCGTCGAGACTTCCAACTCATAGTTGTCATCGCCAAAGATGTCGCGCTCGTCAAACGCTTTCGACAGCACGCGACTGAGATTAGCACAATCGTCAATATTGACGCCGGTGTCACCATCAATGATCACCGACACCCGCTTCGCACTTTTCTTTTTTCCGGACACTCGGACCGCCACCACAAATTTATCAGGTGACAAATTCTCTTCCGCGAGACTTCGGATTTCACCGGCCTGATCCATAAAAAATATTGTATAAACAAAGAGGGGACTAACTTGTCCCCTCCAAATTGTTTTTCAGAAGCTCCGCAAAATTATGACATTTTGAGATTCCATCAAAATATTGTGTTAATTAACCGCATGAACAAGAGATTGGTACTACCCTTCATCATGCTTTTGCTGGCCTCCTGCGGCAGAGATCGCGATAAAAAGCAAGCAGTCGAACAGGATGAACTTCCCCGGAACGTTGTCGTCCCCGTATTTAGCGCCGATTCGGCCTATCACTTCGTCGAAAAACAACTGTCGTTTGGCCCGCGGATCCCGAACACCGCGGCACATCGTCAGGCTGGCGACTATTTCGTCGAAACGTTTACACGGTATGGGGCAGATGTAACTGTGCAGGAATTCCAGATGGAGACTTTTGACGGGGTAAAACTAAACCTCAGGAATATTATCGCTTCCTTCAACCCAGACAAAACCAGGCGGATACTGCTCGCTGCGCATTGGGACACGCGACCATTTGCCGATAAGGATGCCGAAGCGCCGAACAAACCCTTTCCCGGGGCAAACGACGGCGCAAGCGGCGTGGCCGTACTGCTCGAAATTGCACGCGTCCTGAGTTCTTCTCCGCTGCCCGAAGTGGGGATCGACATTATCCTGTTCGATGGCGAAGACTGGGGCGAACGCGAAGGCGAACAGGGTACCCATCCGCTGCCGCAGGGCTTGGATGCATGGTGGTGCCTCGGCTCGCAGTACTGGTCAAAGAACAAACACAAACCCAACTACTCAGCCTACTATGGCATCCTCCTCGACATGGTGGGAGCGCAAAATGCACAATTTCACAGAGAGGGATACTCGATGCAATTCGCCCCAAGCATCGTCGACCGTGTCTGGGATCACGCCCAGCGGCTGGGCTATGGTTACGCCTTTGTTCGCAAAACACAGGAGCCCATCACAGACGATCACTTCTTCGTCAATACAATCGCAAGAATACCAATGATCGATATCGTACACTACGAACCAGGCATTGGCTACTTCGGCGATTTTCACCATACGCACAAGGACAACCTCGAGCTGATCAGCAGCAGAATGCTCGGTATCGTTGGGACAACAGTGCTGAATACACTGTATTATGAGCAGTAGGTTGGCTGTTGGCGGTTAGCTGTTGGCTGTTGGCTAACAACCAAAAGCCAACCGCCAAAAGCTAACAGCCAACAGCCAACCGCCAAATCATATATACTCCGGGAGATTCTTCAAATACACGCCATAGCCGCTTTTCTCCAGGGGTTCCGCAAGTTTCAGAAGTTGTTCTTTCGTGATAAAGCCCTTGCGATAGGCGATCTCTTCTATACATCCGATCTTCAACCCCTGGCGCTGCTCGATCACTTGAACAAAGTTCGACGCCTGCATGAGCGAATCAAACGTACCGGTGTCTAGCCAGGCCGTGCCACGACTCATAATCGCCACCTTCAGCTTCCCTTGCCGCAGATAGGCATTGTTGACATCGGTGATCTCGAGTTCGCCGCGCGCACTCGGCTTAATGGACTTGGCGATGGAGACCACTTCGTTGTCGTAGAAATATAACCCGGGCACTGCGTAGTTTGATTTGGGCTTCGCCGGCTTTTCTTCGATAGAAATTGCCTGCTGATTTTCATCGAACGCCACCACACCGTACCGCTCGGGATCATTCACGTGATACGCGAACACCACCCCACCGTTCGGTTCGACGTTCGATTCCAACAGTGTCTTCAATCCGGATCCGTAAAAAATATTATCGCCGAGAATGAGCGCTACTTTGTCCTGGCCGATAAACGATTCCCCAATAATAAACGCCTGTGCAAGCCCCTCCGGCTTCGGCTGAATAGCGTATTCAAACTTACACCCAAGCCGCTCGCCGTCGCCGAGCAACTTCTGAAACATCGGCATGTCATGCGGCGTAGCGATAATAAGTATCTCCCTGATGCCCGCCATCATCAGTACTGAAAGCGGATAGTAAATCATCGGTTTATCGTAGAGTGGCATCAGCTGTTTGCTCACCGCCAGCGTAAGCGGATAAAGCCTGGTACCTGAACCACCTGCCAATATGATTCCCCTCATTTGAGTTGTAAGTTTTAAGTGATAAGTTTTAAGTTATCGTTCCTGGTACATTTTTGCATAGTACTGAAGATAGGCACCGGAAGTGACATTTCGCAGCCATTCCTGATTGGTGAGGTACCAGTCGACCGTTTTCTCAAGCCCCACTTCGAACGACGTCTCAGGGCGCCATCCGGTTTCACTCGTCAACTTGGAGGCATCGATCGCGTACCGTAAGTCATGCCCGGGACGGTCCTTGACGTACGTGATAAGTTTTTCCGATTCGCCGTCTTCGCGGCTCAACTTCTTGTCCATGATACGACAAAGCAGCATGACGAGGTCGATGTTCTTCCACTCGTTGCTGCCACCGATGTTGTACACTTCTCCGGGATGGCCCTTGTGATAGATCATGTCAATGGCGCGCGCATGGTCTTCGACGTACAGCCAGTCCCGAATATTTTCACCTTGTCCATAAACGGGGAGCGGCTTCTTTTGAATGATGTTATTAATCATCAGCGGTATCAACTTTTCCGGAAAATGGAAAGGCCCATAGTTGTTCGAACAACGGCTGATAAGGGTGGGCAAGCCGAAGCTGTGATGGAAAGCACTCACAAAATGGTCGCTGCTCGCCTTCGATGCAGAGTAAGGTGACCGCGGATCGATGCCGGTCTCTTCAGTGAAGTACTCACCATGGGCGGCGCTGCCGTACACTTCGTCTGTCGAAATATGGTAAAACCGTTTGCCGGTCATGTCGGCCTGCCATGCCCCCATGGCCGCCTGAAGCAAGTTGAGCGTTCCGATAATGTTTGTATTGGCGAACTCGGCGGGGTTGTGCAGCGACCGGTCTACATGTGACTCGGCAGCGAGGTGAATAACGCCGTTAACGTCGTACTTTCTGAACAATTCAAACAGAAACTTGAGATCAAGGATGTCTCCTTTCTCAAATTTGTAGTTTGGTGCGTGCTCGACATCTTTGAGGTTTTCGAGATTGCCCGCATAGGTAAGCTTGTCCAGATTGATGATCTGATACCGTTTGTACCTGTTAACAAACAGCCGGACCACATGTGAGCCAATGAATCCGGCGCCGCCTGTGATAATAATCGTTTCCTGCTTCATTTCTTATGCTTTAATAATCCTGCTGAACAAAATCACTCAACGGATATACTTGTCAAAGTTCTTGTGCTCGCGTTGGTACAGCACCTCACGCGGCAGAGATTTGAAATACGCGTATGTGGCAGCCAGTCCCTCGGCACGGGCGATTTTCGGTTCCCATCCGAGCAGTTGACGGGCTTTCGTAATGTCTGGCTTTCGCTGTTTCGGATCGTCTTTCGGGAGCGGTTGATAGGTGATCTTCTGCGAGGTGCCCGTCAGCTTGACAATCTCTTCAGCAAATTCGCGAATCGTGATCTCGTCGGGATTCCCGATGTTGACTGGAAGGTGATAGTCAGACATGAGCAGGCGAAAGATGCCTTCCACTTCATCGTCGACATAGCAGAATGAGCGCGTTTGCGATCCGTCGCCGAACACGGTAAGGTCTTCGCCGCGCAGTGCCTGCCCGATGAAGGCTGGTAACACGCGCCCGTCGTTAAGCCGCATACGCGGACCGTACGTATTGAAAATCCTGACGATACGCGTATCAACGTTGTGATAAGTGTGGTACGCCATCGTCATGGCTTCCTGGAATCGTTTTGCTTCATCGTATACACCGCGTGGGCCGATCGGGTTGACGTTGCCATAGTACTCTTCTGTCTGCGGATGTACCAGCGGGTCTCCATACACTTCAGAAGTTGACGCTACCAATATGCGCGCCTTCTTGGCCCGGGCCAGTCCGAGGAGGTGATGCGTTCCAAGCGATCCAACCTTGAGCGTCTGAATCGGTATCTTCAGATAATCGATCGGACTTGCCGGCGAGGCAAAGTGCAGGATGTAGCGGAGCTCCCCCGGCACGTGCACGAAAGAGGAGACATCGTGATGATAGAACTCGAAGTCACCGTGCTTGAAAAGGTGCTCGATATTTCTCAAGTCGCCGGTAATGAGGTTATCCATGGCGATGACATGAAAGCCCTCCTTGAGAAACCGGTCGCAAAGATGCGATCCAAGGAAACCGGCGCCGCCGGTGATGAGCACTTTTTCTTTAGCCATGAACCACCTCCCTGCCAATGCTGTAATATGTGTAGCCGTGTTCCTTCATGATATCCGGTTCATACACATTGCGGCCATCGAAAATGACTTTATTTTTGACCGCCTTTGAAAGCCTTTCAAAATCCGGCGTCCTGAACTCCGGCCATTCCGTCGCAATAAACACCGCATCGGCACCATCTGCCGCATCATAGGGACTGGCGTAGTACTCAATCCGGTCGCCGAAAATCTTCCTGACGTTTTCCATCGCCTCCGGATCGTGCGCGCGAACAATCGCTCCTGCATTCAGAAGCGCTTCAATATTATAAAGCGCAGGCGCCTCGCGGATGTCATCCGTGTGGGGCTTGAATGCCAGTCCCCAGACGGCGACCTTCTTGCCTTTCAAGTCACTGCCGAAATATTCTTTCATCCGTGGCATGAGCTTCGTTTTCTGGTACTGGTTAACATCCATAACCGCCCGTAGAATTTTGAAATCGTATTTCGAATCCTCCGCGGATTTCGCCAGTGCCTGAACATCTTTCGGAAAACAGCTTCCGCCGTAGCCGATACCGGGGAACAGGAAGCGCTTGCCGATGCGGCTGTCGGTACCGATACCCTTGCGCACAGCATCTACGTTTGCGCCAAGCAATTCGCACAGGTTGGCCACCTCATTCATAAAGCTGATCTTCGTGGCGAGAAAAGAATTCGCCGCATACTTCGTCAATTCCGCCGAACGTTCATCCATGAACACGAGAGGGTTGCCCTGGCGAACATACGGCGAGTACAGTGTTTCCATCAGCTTTCTGGCGCGCTCCGAGCTCGTGCCAATGACGACACGTTCGGGCTTCATAAAATCATCGACAGCGACACCTTCGCGCAAGAACTCAGGGTTCGACACCACATCAAAGGGCACTTTGCTGCGCGCGGCAATGCGCTCCCTTACTTTGTCAGCTGTTCCTACCGGAACGGTGCTCTTGTCTACGATCACCGTATAATCGGTCAACAGGGGTCCCAGTTCATCCGCTACTGCCAGAATGTACTTCAGGTCGGCGGATCCGTCTTCACCAGGTGGTGTGGGCAAGGCGAGGAAAATGACGGCGGCGTCTTTCATCCCCTCTTCGAGGCTGGTGGTAAACATGAGCCTGTTTTGTTTGATGTTGCGTTCAAACAACTGCTCAAGCCCTGGTTCATAAATGGTGATCTTGCTACTCTTGAGTTTGTTTACTTTTTCCTGGTCAATATCGATGCACGTGACGGTGTTCCCCGTTTCCGCAAAGCAAGTACCGGTTACAAGACCAACGTAACCAGTACCAACGACAGCAATTTTCATGTTTTTAGTTTAGTGTCATCTGGTGATTCTAGCACAATAATGCGAATTTGTCAGCTGTTTCTATATTTCCACAGGTAAAAAACTATTCCAGCAGTACGGTTATTTCCGCGCGATTCAAAAGCGGGCACAGTCTTATTGATTAGATTTATTCCGCAAATAAAGCGAAATATATGAGCGAAATGACGGAAAATTTACCGGAGGTAAATTTTGAAGAGACGGAGAGCCAGAAAATGATTGCCGAAATGGTAAGAGAATTTGGCGGAAGGAAGATCAGACCCAGCATGATGGAGTGGGATGAACGCCAGGAGTTCCCCGTTGACCTCTTCCACCAGATGGGTGACCTCGGATTAATGGGTGTGCTTGTACCGGAAGAATATGGAGGGGCGGGCTTCGGCTATCTTGAATACATCACTGCCATCGTAGAGCTTTCGAAAATTGACGGGTCGATTGGGCTGTCAATGGCGGCGCATAACTCTTTATGCACAAACCACATCCTCACCTTCGGGAACGAAGAGCAGAAGCGCAGGTACCTGCCAAAGCTGGCCAGTGGCGAATGGATTGGTGCCTGGGGGTTGACCGAACCGAACACCGGATCCGATTCGGGAAACATGCGCACGGTAGCGGTCCGCGACGGGGACAACTACATCATCAACGGCGCCAAGAATTTCATTACCCATGGGCGATCAGGTCAGGTATCCGTTGTGATGGTGCGCACCGGCGAGACGGGCGACTCACACGGAATCTCCGCCTTTATTGTGGAAAAGGGGACGCCGGGGTTCAGCGCGGGCAGGAAAGAAAACAAGTTGGGGATGCGCGCCTCGGAAACGACCGAATTGATCTTTTCCGACTGCCGGGTGTCGCGGTCGCAAATGCTCGGCGCTGAAGGAGAAGGGTTCATCCAGGCCATGAAAGTGCTGGAAGGCGGAAGGATCAGCATCGCCTCGCTGGCGCTGGGTATCGCGACCGGGGCGTTCGAAGCGGCGCTTCAATACTCGAAAGAGCGACACCAGTTCAACAAGCCTATCTCGTCTTTCCAGGGAATCGCGTTCAAACTCGCCGACATGGCGACAAAAATCGAAGCGGCAAAACTGCTGACGTATCGCGCCGGCGACCTCAAGAACAAGGGCATGGACGTCAACAAGGAATCGGCCATGGCGAAGCTATACGCCTCCGAGGTGGCCGTCGAGGTCGCCAACGAATGCGTACAGATCTTCGGCGGCTACGGCTACACCAAGGACTACCCCGCGGAAAAGTATTACCGTGACGCTAAGCTGTGCACCATCGGTGAAGGGACCTCCGAAATTCAGAAACTGGTCATATCCAGGGCAATACTGAGGTGATACTTGCATCTTTCAGCGCGATTTGCTATATTTGCAGCCCTGAATTAAGAAAGTAAAGCGTATGATCATAGTAAACGTCAAAGAGAACGAATCCATCGACAAGGCGCTAAAGCGTTTCAAGAAGAAATTTGAAAAGACCGGCGTATTGAAGGAGTTGCGTGCGCGCACTTCTTTTGAGAAGCCGTCTGTGAGGAGAAGGAATGAAGTCATTCGCGCGGCCTATCGCGAGCGTCAGCGCATGAAGGAAAACAGCTAATCTGCCATCCGGCAGGCTCCTTGCCTAAGAAATAACTTTAATCCCCTGAAGGGTATTCCCTTTGGGGGATTATTTTTTTACATTGTACTAAAGTTTGGCGGCAAGCGGCAAGGCATGATTGAATCCTTCCTGAAACACCTCGAATCTGAAAAGCGATTAAGCCCTCACACCGTTGGGGCTTACAAAGGCGATCTGATTCAATTCCGCGACTTCCTTCACACTACCTTTTCAGTCGACGACATCGCAACTGCAAACCACACGATGATCCGTGATTGGATCGTCAGTCTCGTCGAATCCGGACGGCAGCCGGTTTCTGTGAACCGCAAGATTGCTTCCCTGAGAACATTCTTCCATTTCCTGCTCGCAGAAAAAAAAATCCGGCAAACCCCGATGACCAGGATTACCGTACTCAAAACGAGCAAGCGATTACCCGTGTTCGTAAAAGAAACCGAAATGGTAAATTTGCTCGACAAGCACACCTTTGACAAAACCCTGGCGGGACTTCGCGAACAACTCATCCTGGAACTGTTTTACGGTACCGGAATCCGGCTTTCAGAGCTGATCAATCTGAAGGAGAAGTCGATTGATTTTGAACACCACACCATCAGGGTGTTGGGCAAACGCAACAAAGAAAGGATCATCCCGTTTCCGTCGAGTATCGAGCCTCTGATCAGGGAATATCTGGCTGTGCGGAATCGCGAGATAGCGCCCCAGCTTCATGGCCGGCTTTTTGTTCGCGACAATGGTGCACCCTGTTATCCGGTGATGGTCTATAAGATCGTCAAGAAATACCTGGGTGCATTTACCGCTTCAGAGCGGCAAAGCCCCCACATTCTCAGGCACACGTATGCAACGCATTTGTTGAACAAAGGTGCCGATTTAAATGCCGTCAAGGACCTGCTTGGCCACACGAGCCTCGCCGCAACACAGGTCTACACACACAACTCCATGGAAAAGCTAAAGAAGATTTTCGAACAGGCACACCCGAAAGCCTGACTGCCTGCGGCGGCAGACGAGCACGAATCTTGCGCTGACTTTCCGGTAGTCAGAAAAAAACCGGAGCGGTTTATTGTTTAACTCTAAATCTTTTCATTATGAAGTTGCAAGTTCATTCCATCCATTTTGTTGCAGACAGGAAGCTGGTTGACTTTATTCGGAAAAAAGTCAACAAGCTTGAAACGTTCTATGATCGGTTGGTCGACGGAGAGGTCTTCCTGCGCCTGAATAATGAAGGAATCGAAAACAAGACCGTGGAAATAAAAATAAACCTTCCCGGAACACAGCTTTTTGCTATTGAGAAAGCGCGTACGTTCGAGGCCGCCGCTGACCTGGCTGCTGATTCGTTGCGCATGCAACTGAAAAAGTTCAAGGAAAAACTGCGCAACCGCGACAGCAAACGGTTGACGCAACTGCAAATGACAAGCTGAGTGGGACTGGGTTAATCCTCCGATGCCGGTCCGGCCTCCACAGGTCGGACCGGTTTGTTTTTACAGGCGGAATGCTTTTTTCACCTGGTCGACATAGTCGAGTTTTTCCCAGGGGAACAGTTCTACCTTGATCTTCTTTTGGTTGGGTTTGCCAGCGTTGAATATTTTCTCTACACGCCGTGGCTCCCTTCCCATGTGCCCGTAGGCGGCAGTTTCAAAATAGATCGGCGTACGGAGGTTAAAGCGTTGTTCGATAAAATAGGGGCGAAGGTCAAAAATCTTTTCCACCTTCCGGGCGATTTCGCCATCGGTGAGGTTGACCTTCGCGGTGCCGTTGGTGCTGACGAACAGCCCTACTGGTTTTGCTACTCCGATTGCATACGCTACCTGTACAAGTGCCTCGTCGCAGACCCCCGCGGCTACCAGGTTCTTGGCAATATGTCGCGTGGCATAGGCGGCGGATCGATCAACTTTAGAGGGATCCTTGCCCGAAAAGGCACCCCCACCATGTGCACCTTTTCCGCCATAGGTATCCACAATGATCTTGCGGCCGGTCAACCCTGTGTCACCGTGGGGTCCGCCGATGACGAACTTGCCGGTCGGGTTGATATGGTATTTGATGTCCGAAGTAAAAAGCTTTTGTGCACGCTTGGGCAGTTTTTTCTTCACGCGGGGAATGACAACACGGATGATATCCTCGCGAATTTGCTTCAGCATCTTTGCATCGCTTGCGAACGGATCGTGTTGGGTGGACAGCACAATCGTATCAATCCTCATAGGACGATTGTCGTCGCCATACTCTATGGTGACTTGGGATTTCGCATCGGGCCGGAGGTATTTCAAAGTCCTGCCTTCCTTTCTGATAGCAGACAGTTCGCGCAGCAGGAGGTGGGCAATCTCAAGGGGAAGGGGCATGTAACTGTCCGTTTCATTCGTGGCATAGCCGAACATCATCCCCTGATCGCCGGCGCCCTGATCTTCCTTTTTCCTTCGTTCAACACCCTGGTTAATATCAGGTGACTGCTCATGGATTGCAGAGAGAATTCCACAAGAGTTCGCCTCAAACATATAATCGCTCTTCGTGTATCCGATTTTTCGGATCACTTCACGGGCGATATCCTGCACATCAAGATAAGCCTCAGATTTTACTTCCCCGGCGAGCACGACCTGCCCTGTTGTGACGAGGGTTTCACAAGCTACCTTCGAGTTGGCATCGTAGGCCAAAAAATAGTCAATGAGTGCGTCCGAGATCTGGTCAGCAACCTTGTCAGGATGGCCTTCAGAAACAGATTCTGAAGTAAATAAGTAAGGCATAATTAACGATTAAATTAGGTCGGGCAAATTTAGACGAAATGCGCAAATGAAAAAACGGAAGCGGTGCTCATGCCAGAAATAAAAAGACAGAAGGCACTTTGGGAAACGCTTGCGGTTGAGCCCGCCACTGTCTGACGGTCTTGGTCAGGATGAATTCGCGCGCTCCGGTAACATCGCTGGCCACACACAAGCGCGTTTCAGGTGTGAGGGCAGCTAGCAGACTCTCAAAGAGCGCATTGTTCCGGTAAGGTGTTTCAATAAAGATCTGCGTTTGATTTTGCAGCCGCGATTCCTTCTCCAACTCGCGAATAGCTTTGGTTCGTTCTTTCGCACGAATGGGCAGGTATCCCTGAAAGGCAAACCGCTGTCCATTCAGGCCTGACGCCATCAACGAGAGCAAGATGGACGACGGTCCCACGAGCGGGATCACGCGAATGTTGTGCTGATGGGCATACTTCACTGCCAATGCGCCGGGGTCGGCGATGCCGGGACATCCTGACTCGGAGAGAACGCCGAGATGATATCCGTCGAAAACGGGAGCAAACAAATCGGCTATGCTCGCTTCAGGGGTACTCTTGTCGAGTACGGAAAACGAAAGCGCCTCGATCTGCTCGTAGACCTTCAGGCTTGAGAGGAACCGTCGCGCTGTTCGTACATCTTCCGCAAGAAAATGATGAATGTCCGCAAGTTTTGTCCGCAGCCCTGCCGGAATCACATCCTCTTGCGTGCCCGCAGCAATGACCGTCGGAATCAAAAACAAATTTCCCCTGTTAGGCATCCGAGTGTACGCTGTTTTATATTTTTGAAGATGGCAAAAATATTGATAATCGCAGGTATTCTGCTCATCCTCGCGGGCGTGATCGTTCACTTTCTGCCACGGCTGCCGTGGCTGGGGAAACTGCCCGGCGACATTGTTGTCGATAAGGGCAATTTCAAGTTCTACTTCCCGATTACTACCAGCATTCTGATCAGCATCCTCCTCTCCATCATTCTGTTTCTGATCAACAAGGCAAGGCAATAATTTGCATAAACGTCACCATAACCACCACATTTTCCCGTTTCAAAAAGACCGTAGTTTATTTACCGATAATTTGCGAATTTCAAGGTTTATTGAGGTGAAACGAGCTTTTATTCTACCATGTGTGATCCTTGCCGCTTCGGCGTTGAGCTATGCTCAGGGCGATCGTGCGGCATTGCCGCTCAGTTTTCCCGATAGCATCCGCGTGGTACTGGAAAATACGCGAAGCCTTGACGCAACGGTTGTCGGATCAGGATTCTTCTCCATTTGGGGCCAGCTGGGTCTTGATCAACAAATGCTTATCAAGAAACAAACGCAGCAGATGCGCCGGAGAAAGCTCGCACTCAGACCGCACATCGTCAACTATTTCGGCGCGATTGTGAATGCGGTCAGCATCGAACGTGCCGATGCCAACACGCTCTCCGGCTACCTTGCTGTCGCTGGCAAAGTGATTGAAAACTCCACCGCTGCCCAGACGCAATATTTTTTTGAAGCCAGCCGCCGCTTCTTCCAACACCATGCCTTGTCATATGACAATACGTTCCGGTTGTACGCGCGCGATGATTCCTATTCATTCGAGTTCCTGGAGGTTGTTCCGCAGGAAACGTTGAGCTGGGACGATCCTCCACCCGCAGACAACGCACCTTCGTCGGGCTGGGATGATCCGGCTCCTGCCGATAATGGTTCTGACCCCTGGTCGGAAGATGCATGGCAAGACAACACGTACACAGAAGACGCGGCTCCGTTAGCGCAAGACTTCATGCCCAGTTGGATGACACCGCCGTTGCCGAAAGAACTCAGCGGACCAGTGATCCAATTTGACAGGGTAACCCTCAACTTTGTCACGCGTTACGACTCTGTTTTCTTGCGTAACACGAAGGGCACATTTTCGCTGAGTGAACCAGTCTTCGCAGGAGAAGGCGGATCATTTGACTGGACCGAGGCGGGTCTGAGTCCCGATTCGCTTATTTGCAATATGACCACCTACGACTTCGACACCAGGAGACCGCAACTCACATCGGCGTTGGTAAAGCTCAACTACGTAGGCAAGACACCCGGCTTTATCCCGGGAACTTTTGAATACAAATCCGAGACGCGTAAAGATTCTACGTACGCCTCATACCCACGCTTCAAATCATACGAAAGCAACCTCGTGATCACTGGCATCGCAGATGATAACGTCCGCTACAAAGGCGGCTTTTCGTTGACCGGAAACAAGATCTCAAGCGCGAGCGTAGCCGGCGATCCGGCTGTCATAGAAGTGTACAATCGGGGGCAAAAAAAATTTACAGCCCGGTCAGGACAGTTCGATTTTTCTCCGGGTGTTATCTCATCGGAAAAAACAAAAATCAGCATTCATCAGGGCAATGACTCCATCGTGCATCAGATGGTGCGGCTCAAGTACACCTATGGGGCCGACAGCACACAACGGCTGCTCCTGCAGAAAGACAAGGGGGCCATGCGCAACGCTCCTTACAGCTCAAGTTTTTTCAACGTCGACTTCTCTGCTGATGCGCTGCGCTGGGATTTGTACTCCGACAGTCTTAACGTGCAGATAGACGGTGCGCGCAATGCCGTGCCCGTGATTATCGAATCGGTCGATTTTTATGACCCGAACGACTACCGCGTTTTGAAAGGTGTCGGCTTCACTTTCCACCCCGTGGCCCTGGTCGCCAACTATGCATTGAAAAACGGCGTGCGCGAATTTTACTCGGGTGATCTTGCTCAGTTTGTACGCAAGAATCCGATGGAAATCAAAAACGCCATGATATTCCTGAAGGAGAAAGGCCTTGTCAACTACGACGCGCGCACCGACATCGTTCAGGTAAAGCAGCGGGCGATCGATATTTACCTCGCAAACAAGGGCGAAGAAGACTATGACAATCTGAAAATCCACAGCGTGATCGATACGCATCCCAATGCCACCGTCAATTTCGATGAACGGAACATGCGGGTGAGGGGTGTCGAAGAATTCAAGGTGAGCGATTCACTCAACGTACACATCGTTCCCGACAGCAGCGTGATCACCATTTTGCAGAACCGCGACATCAAGTTCGACGGAACAGTCTACGCAGGCAATTTCGAGATCACCGGAAAGGGCTTCACGCTGAAATACGACAGTTTCTTCATCAGTCTCACGCACATTGACTCGATCAATTTTTACGTTACTGAGAAGAATGCAAGGGGCCAGCTGATTCGCCGAAAGGTCAACAACGCCATGGTAGGTGCTGACTCGGCTGTTGCGGCTGCCGGAGGACTCGGAAACGCTTCCGCTTCATCGGGAACCTTGTACATCAGCCGCGCCAACAATAAATCAGGGAAAGAAGACGTTCCGGGTTATCCGCGTCTCGACGCGACCACGGGCGGGGTCATTTACTTCGACCGAGAGGAAATCCTAAGTGGTGTCTACGACAGGTCGATGTTCTTCGTCGTCCCGCCTTTCAAGCTTGACAGTTTGAACAACGCGGATCCCCTTTCCATCAAGTTCGACGGCACATTCATATCCAGTGGCATGTTCCCTTCGATCAAGGAAACGTTACACACCATGCCTGACAAATCGCTGGGCTTCGAACACTACATTCCACCACCCGGTTATCAGCTCTATAAGGGTGATGGCAAGATGAACGGCGTGCTGACGATGAACACCCGCGGTTTGCGCGGTCAGGGGCAGATTGATTTTCTCGCAGCCAGTGTGCGATCGCGCGATTTTACATTCTATCCGGACTCAGTAGTGGCGCGAGGCAACCGGGCTTACATTCAGGAGAAGCAGTTCGGCTCGGTGCTGTTCCCGCAGGCATCCCTCCCTGATTTTCAGATGAAGTGGTTGCCCAAGCAGGACAGGATGCAACTCAAGAACCTGCAGGCACCGTTCAACTTTTACGACTCAACAGCACAAATGCGCGGCGTGATTACGATCTCCAAAAAGGGGGTGGCCGGTGCAGGAAGGCTGGAGACCCGCGGTACCGAACTGGTTTCACGGGAAATGAATTTCCTTGGTAAGGAATTCGGCGCTCGACACGCGCGGTTCAAGGTAAAGTCGGATGACCCCAACAAGAACCTGCTCGCGGGAGATGACATCCGGCTCAAATTCAACCTCGAAGAGAACTATGCCGATATCAGCCCGGAGATAGAAGGGACGGCGGCCATCGAGTTCCCGTACGCGCAATTCAAGACGTCCATTCCGCGTGCGCGATGGGATCTGACAGCCCAGAAGATTACGATGAGCAAAGCACCTGACGTGCCGATAGAAAACTCGTACTTCTACACCACACGGAAAGAACTCGACTCCCTTTACTTCAATGCGGAAAAGGCTGAATACGATCTCAAGAAGCAGGAGCTGAAAGTCAGCGGCATTCCGTATATCATTGTCGCCGACGCGCGCATCACGCCCGAAAACAACGAGGTACTCATTCATGAAAATGCACGGATCGGCACACTGAAAAATACAACCATTGTGCTCGACACCCTGAACGGCTATCACCGCCTTACCGAGGGCGTGGTCGACATCATTTCCCGAAAAGAGTTCTCGGGCTATGCTACGTATCAATATGTCAACTTCCTGAGCGATACCTTTGCGATCAAGATGACGGATTTCCATCTCGAGCCCATCCTTCCCGAGGAAGGCGCGAGACGGTCCAGCCGTCGCCGATCAGAAGCATCTATGCAAACCGTTGCAAAAGGATCGGTCAGAGAGAGCGAAAACCTGGTGTTGGGTGCAGGCATGTTCTACAAAGGCGACATGACGATGTACGCGACCAGGCCCGCCCTACAACTGGACGGCTACATCAAGCTCGACATCAAAAAAATAAAAGACTACAACACCTGGATTGAATACAGCCAGACCGGCGATGAGACGGAAGTGATCCTGGACTTTGACAACGCCGTTGATGAAGATGGCAAGAAGTTAAACGCCGGGCTTCATTTCTCTGCCGCCGACAACAGCCTTTATCTCACGTTTGCCAGTGACAAGCGGTCGGAGTACGACGACGACTTTTTTACACCGTCGGGCAAGCTTTTCTATGACAACGAATCGAAGGAATATAAAATTGAGGATACAGAAAAGGCAGCGGGCAACAAATTGTCGGGCAAAGTATTCACCTATAGCGATGAAACGACGCAAACAAAGTTCGAAGGGAACGTCAACCTTTATTCTGGCGGGAAGAACTTTAATATCACGGCGACAGCGATCGGCTCAGCCAACTTTAACGGCCAGGATGTCAATCTGAATTCGTTTATCATGATGGAAACCGATGTTCCTTCCGCCGCCTTTGATGTGATGGCGCGTGAGCTGGTTGACGTCATCAAGAATGAAGGGGCCGAGGAAGGACTCGGTGATCAGACTGAACTGCTTTACAAGATCGCCAACATTGTGGGTGAGCGTCCTGTCAAAGAATATGAAGCACAAAGCCGTCAGGGGTATGTCTCCCTCTCCACGTTGCCTCAACTGGTAAAGCCGTTGGTGTTTTCTAACGTCAAGTTGAAGTGGTCACCAGAACACAAGGCATTTTACAGTGAAGGCAAGCTTGGAATTTCACACAGCAACAGAACCGACATTAACGGCGGCTTCGAAGGGTTCATGGAATTCCGCAGGACAAGCGACGGCATTTCGATCTTCAACGTCTTTTTCAAGGCTTCGGCGGAGTCGTGGTACTACTTCGGTATTGAAGACAACCGGCTGCTCGTCCATTCATCCAACAAGGAGTTTAACGACATCATCACCAAAAAGACAAACGCCGGCAAAGCAAAGATCGGCGAAGTCGCCTTCGTTCCCGGCAGCGACGAAGAGACCGTGGCTTTCATCAACCGATTCAGAAAACAATACCTCGGCATTGATGTGCCATACAGTTTATACGAAGGACCCGCGCCACTGGAGACCACGCCGTTTATGAACACCTTGCCCATTCAGACAATACCAGGCCCTGGTCAGGACAACCCCCAGACACCACCTGATACTACGCCGCCTTCCGTTGAGCCGCAGCCCGACAAGCGGGAAGAGGCCGTTGAGCAAGTGCCGCCGCCGGTGAAAAAAGAGGAAGAAGTCGAGGACGACGGCTTCTGATGACAGGTGCGCCTCGCATCAACCAACTTATTGTCCTTTCATTGCTTCCATCCCGGCTATTTCCCTAATTTGCGATCAAAAGAAACGCGATGAATGCATACATCTCCTCCAACAAAGATCGTTTCCTCGATGAACTTTTCGCCTGGCTTCGCATACCATCCATCAGCGCCGACAGTGCGCACAAGGGCGATGTGCGAAAGGCTGCGGAATTCCTGAAAGAAAAATTCACCATCGCCGGTGTGGACAAGGCTGTGATTTTTGAAACGAAAGGCCATCCCATCGTATATGCCGAAAAGATCATAGACGCATCACTACCAACCGTGCTGGTCTACGGCCACTATGATGTGCAACCTGCCGACCCACTTGAATTATGGGATTCGCCTCCTTTTGAGCCGGTCATCAAAGATGAAAAGATCTACGCACGGGGGTCATGTGACGACAAAGGGCAGGTGTATATGCACGTCAAGGCGTTCGAAACCATGATGAAGAACAACGCCCTTCCCTGCAATGTGAAATTCATGGTCGAAGGCGAAGAAGAAGTCGGATCGGACAACCTGGGCACGTTCGTCAAAGAAAACAAGACACTGCTCAAGGCGGACATTATCCTCATCTCTGACACGGCGCTGATTTCGCTCGAACATCCCTCTATCACTACAGGCCTGCGCGGTTTGAGTTACATGGAAGTCGAAGTGACCGGTCCTAACCGCGATCTCCATTCAGGGGTATACGGGGGTGCGGTCGCCAATCCGGTGAACGTACTCTGTCAGATGATTGCCTCTCTTCACGACAAGAACGGACGCGTGACCATTCCCGGTTTTTATGACCGCGTGGCCGTCCTGACAGACGCGGAAAGAAAGTCCATCAATCGCGCACCTTTCAATCTTGATGACTACAAGCAGGACCTCGGTATAGCTGAGGTTGCGGGAGAAGAAGGATTCACCACCGTCGAGCGCACGGGCATCCGGCCGTCACTGGATGTCAATGGGATCTGGGGCGGGTACACCGGGGAAGGCGCGAAAACGGTCCTTCCCTCAAAGGCCCATGCAAAAATCTCGATGCGATTGGTCCCGGATCAGGTGAGTGCAGAGATCACCGAACTGTTCACTAAACATATACAGTCCATTGCTCCAAAAACGGTCAAAGTAAAAGTCACGGCACACCATGGTGGCGAACCCGCCGTTACGCCTACTGACTCGCCTGCCTTTAAGGCCGCCAGCAAGGCATTTGAAGAAGTTTGGGGGAAGACGCCGATACCGACACGCGACGGCGGCAGCATTCCCATTGTGGCGCTCTTCAAGCAGGAACTTGGACTTGATACAGTGCTCATGGGTTTCGGCCTTGACAGCGATGCGATTCACTCCCCCAATGAACACTATGGTGTCAAGAATTTCATGTTGGGAATTGAAACGATCGTTGCGTTTTACAAGCACTACGCCTCCGCGCAGTAACGGTAATAACATACGCGCTCACACGCTGACGGAAACTCACGCGTTGCCAAACAGACTCAGGTTGCCGCCCCGGCGAAACCGGGTCAGGTTAATCGGCGGCATATGGCGATCAGCCAGGTACTTCTTCTTCGAAACGCGGAAGAGCTGATGGATGGTATCGGCGAAGTTGCCTTCTCCCACCATGCGCCTGCCAAAAGAAGAATCGTTGACATTGCCTCCATGCAGCGAGCATATCTGATTCCACACCTTGTCGAAACGGTCAGGGAAATTCTTTCGAAGCCAGTCTTCAAAGATTTTCCCAATGGAACCGTTAAGTCGCACGACCGTCATGCCGGCATTGAGCGCCCCGTGTTCGGCGGCGGCTTTCAGTATCGCAGGGATTTCATGGTGGTTGAGCCCGGGGATAATGGGTGCGTTCATGATGCCAACAGGAATGCCCGCCTTCGACAGTGCCTCAACAGTCTTCAGTCGTTTCAAAGCACTGGCGGTGCGCGGCTCCATTGCTCTTCTGAGTTCTTCGTCTAATGAGGTGATGGAAATGTAGACGTGCACCAGGTGATCTTTTGCCAAATCAGATAGCAGGTCAAGGTCGCGAAGGATGAGTGAATTCTTCGTGATGATTCCCACGGGATGGCGGTACCTGGCAAAAACCTTGAGGATATTTCGCGTTATTTCAAATTTGCGCTCAAGCGGCTGATAGCAATCGGTGTTGCCTGAAACGGAGATCGGCACTGCCTGCCAGGAGGGACGAAGCAGAAATTTTTCCAGCAGTGCGGGTGCCGACTCCTTCACGATGATCTTGCTTTCGAAATCAAGTCCCGCGCTGAAACCCCAATATTCGTGGGAGTTTCTCGCGTAACAATATATACATCCGTGTTCACATCCCTGATAAGGATTCAGCGAGTACATCATTCCGAGATCAGGGCTTGTCACTTTGTTGACAATCTGTTTCGGACGCTCGTGAAAAACCTGCGTCGCCGGAGAAGACAACATCGGCTCATCGAGCCCTTCGATGTGCTCGGTTACGTAGTCGGCTTTGAGAAATTTGTTGCCGGTTTTTATCTGTGCGCCCCTGCCTTTGAAATATTCGTCCTCCATCACGTATGCATTAACATCCGATCAATATAACGCCAATACAAATAACTAATATATTTAGCTGCCATACTAATATATTTAGTTATTTTCCCTGACGGTGAGTGTTACCTTTGCACGAAAAGCGTGGAATACCGATCAACGCCCATCCAGGACTTAAGCGAGCACCCCATTGCCAAAACGGCCGGTGTCCGATTGATCGTCAAGCGCGAGGACCTCAACCATCCGGCCGTTTCCGGAAACAAATGGTGGAAGCTCAGATACAACTTGCAAGAAGCACAACGGATGCAAGCATCGACACTTCTGACATTCGGCGGTGCATACTCCAATCATATTTACGCCGCCGCCGCGGCCTGTGCGCATGCCAATCTGAAATCAATCGGCGTTATCCGCGGCGAGGAAGTGTTACCGCTCAACCCCGTGCTTCGTTTTGCAGTCGATCAGGGGATGCATTTGCATTATATCAGCCGCAGCGACTACCGTGAAAAAGACGACCCTGTCTTTCTTGATCACCTACGGGAAAAATTCGGCAACTTTTATCTGCTGCCCGAAGGGGGTTCAAACCTGCTCGCTGTCAAGGGTTGTGCTGAATTTGCCGCCCGGCATCTCGCTCCGGTCAATTTCGATCATCTCATACTGCCGGTGGGCACCGGCGGCACAATGGCAGGTCTTATTTGCGGAATGAAAGAGAACAAAAATGTGATTGGAGTAGTCGTATTGAAAAACGGTGCTTTTTTGTCGGAGGACATTTCCAGGATGGCGTCGGCAACTTCCGGCAAGTGGCCCCACTGGTCGTTGCTCACGGATTATCATTATGGTGGATATGCCAAGGATACACCCGTTCTGTTGGATTTTATCCGGGAGATGCGTGCTGATTGGAATCTTCCACTTGACCGCATCTATACCGCGAAGGCTTTTCACGCATTGTTGGACCAGATGAAGTCAGGCACATTCAGTCGGGGGGATACCGTCCTGTTCCTTCACACGGGCGGCCTTCAGGCAGGCGGGTGACGTGCCAGCCGCGATCAGATGACCATGAACAGCGCGGCGATCAAAGTAGTCGCAATAATGAACCATCGATAGGCCCGCTCGTCTATACGTTTCACGATAAAAATGCCGAGCACCGCGCCGAGACCGATAAAGGGCAGTGTGATCAAGTCAAGCAGAAACGTGTTCCAGGTGATGGTGTGCCAGCTGAAGATGTGAAACGGAACTTTGAACCAGTTGATGACAAGAAAAAACCAGGCAGTCGTTCCGATGAAGGCGTTCTTGGGAAGCCGCATGGTCAGAAAGTAGATGGCCAGCACAGATGTAGCCAGGTTACCGATCATCGACGTAAAGCCACCGGCAACACCGGTGAGCCGGGCAAACCATTTATTATCGGGAATTTCACCCTTGTTGCCGCGTTCCAGCCAGAGCATGATAAAGACACTGATCACAATGATCACCGCCATGACCAGTTTGAAAGTGGCGTCGTCGATGGCACCACCGACCACCGTGCCCAGTACCGTACCAAGGGCTGCCCAGGGAAAAAGTTTTCTTAGGTGATACCAGGAGGCGTGACGGTGGTAGTACCACACGCCCATTACGTCAGCAAGACACAGCATCGGCAGCAACACACCACTCGACAGTTGCCCTCCGAAAATCAGCGCGAGTAACGGCACGGCCATCATTCCGGCGCCATGGATCCCGGTCTTTGACATGCCAATGAAGACAGCAACGAGAAAGAACAGCGCAAGCTCGTTATAGGAAAATTCAAAACCGAAGCTCTCGACCAATGGATGCAGGTTTCATTTATGCAGATGACGGCGCGACACTCACAACCATTTCTTGCGCCTGAAGTACCAAAGAAAGGTCAATGATGAAACAATCATGAAGCCGAGGGCAAACGGGTAGCCCGCCATCCAGTCCAGCTCCGGCATGTGTACAAAGTTCATCCCGTAGATGCTCGCGATCAGCGTTGGTGGCATGAAGATCACCGTCACCACCGTAAAGATCTTGATCACCTGGTTTTGTTCGATGTTGACAAGACCAAGGAATGTGTTCTGCAGATACTCCAGCCGTTGCGAGCTGAATTGCGAGTGTTGAATCAACGAGGAGATATCGCGGATGATAATCGTCAGGCGTTCATTGCCCATGCGGTTGAATTCCGGTATGCGGATCAAGGAGCTGACGACACGCTGCTTCTCCGTGATGGCCTGGTGTAGCATCATGACGTTCTCTTGCAGTTGCGCGATGCCGAGCAACAAATCTTCCTTCAGTGACTTTTGCGAGATCAGCGATTTACTAACGTGATTCACCCGGCGGTTAAGGCTTTCAATCAAGTCGGCGTCACCGTCAATGCGCGTTTCAAGTATCGTGAGAAATACGTTGAGTCCATGATCCTTCGTCTCGGTATTCATCGTCTTTAGACGCCTGACCGCTTCGGCAAACGTTTTCACATCACCCTGCCGGTAGGTAAACAGGATGGTGCTCTTCAAAATGAAGGTAACGTTTTGCACTGAAAGCTCGACATCCGTAGACACAAAGCTCAGGTTGATTTCAATCGTTTCCTCCGTTTCAAAAAACCGCGAACTACTTTCGATCTCCTGAATCTCCTGTGAGGTGAAAAATTCGATCCGAAAACTTTTTTCAATGAAGGCACGCTCCTGCGATGTGGGCGACTGCAGATCGATCCAGACAATATTCTGATACTGCGTCACTTCGTCAAGGGCGGGGCTCTTGAACTGCTCTATCTTTCCGTCATTAAAGGTAAAAACACGTATCATAGCGTTGCAGGCGTGCAATTTATTACCATTCTTTAAAAAAGCGAGCCACGCCAGCGCATTTAAGGGAAGTATTCGAAAAAGCTCGTGTTCTTAATCGTGGTCGGCCGCGTCGGCCTTTTCGAGCTCTTCGTCGATGATCTTTTCAATCAAAGCGCGTTGCCGCTCATTCACGGTTTTGTCGACCTTCGCTTGTTTTTTCATGTAACGCAGCATGGCGTTTTTCTTGATTTCATAGGCGATGAACACGGTGTACTTCCGGTCTGTTTCATCAAAGTATTTTTGTTCGCCAATTTTGCGCAGGTCGGCAAGGTCGGTGTTCATCACCTCCCGCGCCAGGCTCTGAAACTTATCTGCCACATCAGCGGCATCGGCATTCTCCGTCTGCCCCAGGTATTGGTCGGCCACTTGTTTCATGGTCGTGTTGACCTGTCCCGCCAGTAAGGTTTTGGCTTCGATGTCCGCCTTTCCTCTGGCGATGTTGTCCTTAACACTTTCGCCTTTACCGGTCGCCCTGAAAAAGCGGTTGTTCGATTTATAAGCGTTACCGCTAAAGGGCTCCTTCACTTTCTTGCCGAGAGGACCCTGTGAACAAGCGCCGAGCATGAGGAATGCTACAAATAGTATGAAGTGAGGTTTCATGATGGTATTTATTTTCTTACGAATTACGAAAAATTGTGCCACTTTCCATCACTTGTGACTTTTCTGGCGCGTTCGGCCGAAACCCCGCGCTTTGATGCCCGCATATGCCTTTCACATGGCCGTGGCAGGGAGACGCTAAAACCGGATAATCAACTGCCAGCGAAATGCCCATCGCCACCTTAAGGTGTACCGCGCAATGCCCGCAACCTTCAGGATGGATTCGAGTTCATGCTTCCTGAACGCCCTCAGCACGGAGCGTGTGGCATCATGGCGCACCATCGGTGAACGTGAGAAGAACCGCGTGAGCCACATGATCGCGTAGTACGCAAACCAATTCCGGTGAATGTCATTGATGACCATACCAATGGAGACCTGCGCCTTCATCTTCCTGAGGAAGGTAGTCAACTGCGCGTCGTTCAGGTGGTGAAAGAAGAGTGTGCCCATCACAATGTCAAATTGTGTGTTGTCGAAAGCTTCGGAGAAGATGTTCATGACCTGATAGTCTATCTTGTAACGGGCAGGGGTATGGGCCACAGCGTACGCAACAACATTGGGATTGGCATCGATTCCCGTAAGGGAGGCAGCGCGGGATTGCTTCACTAACAGGTTTCTTGTCAGCCTGAGGAGATCGCCACTTCCACACCCGACATCGGCAATGCGAAGGTGCACCGATTCGGGTGTCTCTCGCAGGAGCGCAGCAATTCCGTCGAGGGTCACCCTGTTCCCACCGAGAAGGGCGTTGATCGTATCAAGTTCGCGCAACGCCTGGTGAAGATCATTCCCTCCGGACGTAAGGTCGTCCATCAATTCCTGAACCGTGGCGCGATGAGAAAAGTCAGGCATCGTTCAAGGTCTGTCTATTCGAAGAATCATGCTTTCAAGTGTAAGCCCCGGGCCAAAGGCGAGGCCAAGAATGCGTTCACCGTGATTGGAGTCGTTGAGTTTTCGCACGACTTCTTTGAGTACAAATAACACGGTGGGAGAAGACATATTACCGTAGTTTTTCAAGACGTGATACGCTGCAGCATTTTGGTGCCTGGTGATCTCCAGGGCCTGTTCTGCCACTTCAAGTATTTTCTTTCCGCCGGGGTGAATGGCGTAGTGCGCAAGCTGCGATCGGGTAATGCCTCCCTTTGTCAGCAACCGGGTCATCAATTCGCCAATACCATCGCTGATCAGGTCAGGCACGTACGAAGAAAGCCGCATTTCAAAACCGAGGTCACCTATCGTCCATGCCATATCGCGTGCACCTTCGCGCGCGAGCACCGAATGATATTGTTCCAGGACGAGGCGCATAGGGTTTTCGGTCTCGGCTTCGACCAACACCGCGGCAGCGCCATCCGCAAACAAAGCGTTTGCAAGAATATTGTCGTCGGTCGCGACGCGTTGAAAATGTATCGTACACAGCTCCGTACACACGATCAGCACTTTTGCATCCGGATCACTTTTGCAAAAAGCATCTGCCACCTTCAACGCATTGAAGGACGCGTGGCATCCCATGAAGTTGATGGCCGTGCGACTCACTGAAGGGGACAGGCCCAGGGAATTGACCAGGTCGATATCAAGACCGGGCGCGTACATACCGGTACAGCATACCATGATCAAATGTGTTACCCGCTCGATGTGGAACTGCGGGGAGTCTTGCAGCATGTCATCGACCGATGCAAGGCTGAGACTCAGCGCATGCGTTCGGAAGACCTCGAGGCGCTTGGCGGTGGTCGGGAAGGGTTCAAGGTCGGCGGTGTCTGGATAAAAGGTATATCCCTCCAACCTGCCATAGTCTTCAAGGACCGAATGGCGATAGGCAATCCCGCTCGCGCGGAACACGGCCTTCAGCTTGCGCTCTTCTCCGTTGCTGAATTGCATACTCCGATGCATGAAAGCTGCAATTCGCGACTGGCTGTAGCGATTCGCCGGGTTGGCGGTGCCGATCGCCGTGATGTAACTCATAATTCAATAATACAGTTAAAAGCCCTAACTTGATGTAAAACCGCCGCCTATGTTTTCGCGCGCTGCCTGGCTCCATTTACGGATACCGTTCTCGTTCTTCCTGCTACCGATATTCCTATTCAGCTTGAGCATATCACGCCACCTGGAGTGGGATAGGATCTTCTGGGTGTTCTTTATCCTTCACTTCCTGCTATATCCGGCAAGCAACGGATACAACAGTTATTTCGACAAGGATGAAAAAAGCATCGGCGGTCTGAAAAACCCACCCCCGGTAAACAAAGGCCTCTACTTCCTGGCGCTGTCATTCGATGTTGTCGCCATCATGCTGAGTTTTATAAAAATCAATACCACGTTTGCCATCATGGTGCTGATTTACGGGTTGGTCTCCAAAGCTTACAGCCATCCGGCGATCCGCTTGAAAAAGCTGGCGTGGACAAGTTGGCTCATTACGGGTATCTTCCAGGGACTGTTTACGTTCGCGATGGCATACATCGGCGTTAATGATTTGAAACATGAAAGCGTGGCAGACATCAGTGTAGTCATTCCGGGCCTGCTCACGAGTGCGATGCTGTGGGCGAACTACCCGCTGACGCAGGTTTACCAGCATGAAGAAGATTTAAAAAGGGGTGATGTAACCCTCAGTGCAAAACTAGGGGTTACCGGCACCTTCTATTTTGCGGCAACGGCTTTTGCCGTGGCTTTGGCAGGCTTTCTGGTGTATCTTAAATTGACGTTCGGAAATGTCTATGCCTGGGTTTTCTTGTTGGCGCTTGTCCCAATGCTGTCCTTCTTTTTCTATTGGTTCGTTCGGGTAGCAAAAGACGCACGTGCGGCCAATTACCGCCATGCCATGCGCATGAACCTGATCTCCGGCATTTGCCTGAACGCGTATTTCCTGTGGCTTTTCAGCACTCAGGCGATCGTATAGACCGGCTGGGCGGTGCTCCAACCCCGGGGCGTGGCCGCCCTGTCCTGATAGAATATTTCCGTTTATGAGAGGCTTGCTCCAACGCGTTCAAGCAACGCTTTCGTAGCGAGAATTCCCTCTTCCTCTGACAGCTTGTCGCCTTCGTATTCTATACCGATGTGGCCGGTGTAGCCGGCATCACGAACAATGCGAAGCATTTTTTCATAGTCTGTCTCGATACAATTGCCTTCGGCATCAAAGTTCATACTTTTTGCACTTACCCCTTTGGCATAAGGCATCATCTCCCGGGTACCCTGGTAGCGGTCATACTCCTCCTTGCATTCGTTGTTCTCACGGACAATACAGAAATTACCAAAATCAGGAAGCGTTCCACAGTTGTCCATTTGCGTGCCGGCAATAACATTGGCCAGCCATTTTCCATTCGAAGAATAGCCGCCATGGTTCTCGACGATGACATTGATGTTGTAATCTTTCGCAAACTGTGATAAAGCGGTCAGGCCTTGCGTTGCAGCTGCCGCGACGGCTTCTGCCGTGCCCTCGCCAAAAGCGTTCACCCGGATGGCATGACAGCCCAGGAATTGCGCGGCTTCCACCCACTTCTTATGATTGTCAACCGCTTGCATTCTTGCGGATTCCTGAGTGTTGCCCAATCCGCCTTCACCGTCGCACATAATGAGCACACTCTTTACGCCGAGGTCGTCACATCGCATTTTCAACTCTCCCAGATAGGCCTTGTCTTTTGCCTTGTCTTTGAAAAACTGGTTGACATGCTCAATCGCCTCAATACCAAAGTCATTCTTTGCCCGTGCAGGAAAGTCGAGATGATTCATTTGTCCGGCAAACAATTGCTTGTTCAAAGACCACTCTGCCAGCGAAATCTTGAAGAAGAGATCGCTACTTGTTTCGACTGTGGTCGCGGCTGCCTGATCGGTGGATTTCTTGGGGCCGCAGGAAAGCGCAGAAATTGCAGTAGGGCCAGCCAGTGCGGCAAAACCCAGTGATTTTAGAAAATCGTGACGGTTCATTCTTTTTGTGGTTTAAGGTAGTAAAAAAATATTGATTGCACCTATGCTAGAAGGGTTGGCCATGCGTGCTTCGTAAAATATGTCCAGCCAGCGGTCGCACCATCGCCATTCGGACTACAAGTTTGGACAAGGAGGGCTGTACAAACAGTTTCTGTATGGCGCGGCCGAACCAAAGACGGCGTTTAAACTGGTCATTCCAGGCCTCGCGATAGCGCAATTCAAGCGTCGCCCGATCAATCGTGCCGGCGCAAAACTGTGCGACGAGTTCGGCCACGATCTTGCCGGAGTGGATCGCAATGGCCATCCCGTTTCCGCACACGGGTGTAATCATGCCCGCTGCATCACCTACCATTAACACGTGATCCACTATGGGCATCTTCGTTTGGAACGAGACTTCATTGATGACCTCCGGTTTTTCAAAAACAAACTGTGCTCGTTCGAAAAGATCCCGTATCAGTGGATTGACGAACAGCGTTGATTCTTCCATGGCGTGCAGATCTCCTGCTTCTTTAAGGTTTTCCCTATGCGTCAGGTAACATACGTTAGTCAGGCCGTTGTCTACCCTGCACACGCCACAGTAACCCCTGGGGAAATTGTGCAGCGCAATGACGTCCGCAGGATGATCTGTTCGCGCATGGTACTTGACACCTACCCACGGCGATCGTGTTTTGATAAAAGCCCTGTCCAGTTGATGATCGATTCTGGATCGCTTTCCAAACGCGCCGATCACCACATCGGCGGTCAGTACTGTTGATTTCGTGGTGACCTGGAAAACGCCGTCTTCGAAATGCACACCGGTTACCTCCGCGTCGAGATGAAAAGTGACGCCCTCCTCCCGGGCGATGTTGTACAAATGATGGTCGAATGTGTATCGACTGATCCCAAAACCACCAAGGTCGAGAGCGAGTTTAGAAGAGTGACCGGAAATCGAAGACACATTGAGAAATTGTATTTGTGGCAAATCCAGCCCGGTGGGATACAATCCTGAAGCAGTAAGAAAAGAACGGGCTTCATTCGAAACATATTCCCCGCAGACGCGGTGAAACGGGTACGATTTTTTTTCGATCACCGTGCACGATAGTCCTGCCCGGATCAGTTGTATAGAAGAAACCAATCCGCCAAGACCGCCGCCGATAACGATGATTTTTCCCAATAAAGTTTGAATCGTTTCAAAATGGCACTAAAACTGCCAGCTGGCATTCAAAAGTGCGCAATTTAAGCGTTGGAACGAAGGTTGCTTGCAACCTTTCAGTCGAAGTCACAGTTAAATAACTGCGGAATATGGAAACGAAGATTCAATTGTCGAAACGTACCGAGCCTCTCAACGTCCTGCTGATTGGCAATAACCCTATTGACCTCACGAAAACGCTTGAGAAGATCAACCAGATCCGCGGGCGGAGAATCGTGACGGAGATCGCTTTCGATTTGAGAAGTATCGTCGAACGTTTACTTGCGTTCACGCCTGACTTTATTTTAATCGACGACAATATCGGCAGGACGGAATTGGCGGAGACGATTGAAGCACTTCGCAAAGGGCGAAAGACAAGAGAGGTGCCCATCACCGTTATCAAGAATTCAAATTATCATGAATCGGCCACTAACGGAATACTTGATTACGTCCTGAAACAAAATTTTTCAGCTGAATCTTTTAACAGCAGTTTGGGAAATTCCACCAAGTTCAAGCGCACGCAAATGTTTCTCGACAGGGCTTACGAACGACGCAAAAGACAGCTGCGCAGGTTGCGTGCCTAGTTAAATCTGATCGGCTAGTTCAAAGTTCAGTTTGAGAAGCGTTCCGTTGCGATTGACCGTCAACCTGATACGCTTCCCCGGTTTGTTATTGAAGAACCCATTCAAGGTATTGAGGTCGAGTATGGCGGCATTGTAGCCGTTAATGTTAACGATCAGGTCGCCCGCCAATACGCCGGCCAAATCCGACACGGACTTCTCCCGTACTTCGATCACTTCAAATACGTTGAGTCGCGACCCTTTGGCTTTGATCGTCAGACCGCTGAGGTTGTAATGAAACTTCTTCCTGAACGATGCATTTTTCTTAATGTACATTTCCTCCCTCGGAAAATTATAAATCACGGTGAACCGGCTTAATACCTCGCCACCCACCGCTCCGTTCCTTCCTGTAGCACCGAGTTTGAGACTGTCAAAATAACTGTTGGGGTCGGGGAAACTGGCGATGACATCATCAATTTCGTACGTGCCCATTCTGAGCATCTGGATTCTCCCCACTTTGCCGGTAATTTCACCACCGAGTCCGCGACCGATGATGCTGCTGATCGTGCTGTCCGGCACGTGAATCCTTCTGTCGGAAGTGGGCTCCAGCATGAGACCGTGACTGGCACCACTGTCGACAAGCAACTTCGCGGTAAGCTGTGTCCCATCGTCTAACACAACGGAAGTAGTCATATAAGGCTTGGTGTCTTCGATACGGATGGGAATGGTCTGGAATCGTCTCCGTTTTTTGAACGCTGAAGGCAGTGTGAGTGTCAGCAATTTTCTTTCGTAGTCAATTTCGACAATGAAGCGGCTGAAGAGTTCGTAACCGAGTATTCCGTGTACGTCAGTGCCGAGATAGTTTCTCAGTTCCAGGTAGTCCTCACCCAGTACCAGCATGGCATGCCCGCGACCCAAAACGCCGGGCAGTTCAAGCGATACGTTATTGGTGATATAGGCGTCGATGATCTGTTGTCCTCCGGGAGCGGATATCGAATACTTCCGGGAATAGTCAAGATTGAGGATATCGGAAAAGGATTTTTGCGTAAGGATTGCAGTGCGCACCCCGGTGTCGAGAATAAACTTCAGCGGCAATGCATCGTTTAACACGACCGGCACAATAACGAGATTATTGTAGACCTCAATGGGAATGCGCACGCGTTTCCGTCCATCGGCAAGTCCAAAGCCAAGGGTTTGGCCAAGGGCTCCCGGTGCGGAAAGACAAAGAAATACCAACAACAGAAACAGGCGCATGATCACGACAATTGCGGGTCATCTCAATATAGTGAAAATCCGAGACAGTTGCTTTCAGCGGCCTTTGCCGGTGAAAAGAGAAATCACGTTTTCCGGCTTGTTTTCGACGTGTAAAAGATCGAAGTAGTCTGACTTGAGAAAACCTTCTCTCACCATTAAACGCATCTGGTCAAGAAGGGGATCAAAAAAACGATTAATATTTAGTAAACAGACAGGTTGCGTGATCAACCCGAGCTGTTTCCAGGTAAGGATTTCCGAAAGTTCTTCGAGGGTGCCCCATCCTCCGGGAAGCGCCACAAATGCGTCGGCAAGGTCGGCCATCCGCTGTTTTCGCTCATGCATGCTCTCCACCACTTCCAAATCTGTGATACCACGATGGCCGACCTCCCGATCGAGAAGAAAGGTGGGGATCACACCGGTAACCCGGCCATTGGCCGCAAGTACCGCATCGGCGATGACGCCCATCAGTCCAACGTTACCACCACCGTATATGAGGCGCATGGACGCCGAGCCGAGCAACGTTCCCAGCTTTCCTGCAGCCGCAGCATAAACGGAATCAAAACCGTTTCCGGAACCGCAGAAAACACAGATGTTCATCAAGTGCTGTGAGCGCGAACTAGAATTTGTTGTCTTCCTCGTGCTCGCTTACCGTCTTGTTAGGGAAGACGAAAGGGGAAATAATGGCAAGGATAAACAACACCACAACGACGTAAAAAGGTAACCAATCCATTTCGATACGATTTCGTTCTCAATACAGGCAAAATTAGCCCCTATTAATCTATTTTTAATGGAAAGAATAGAAAATTGTTTTTAAGTTAAGCCCTTTGCAGACAGGCATTTGATTTTTAGCTGTTTCGAATATGCGGAAGTTTTTGATGTTCAGTCTTATTGGAATAGCCGTTCTTGCCGGAATTGTAGCCTTCATCGGCTACATGCAGAAGAGAAACACAAAGTCATTCAGCCCTGAAGAAGAGGTCTATTATCAGCAGGGCGACCTCGCGATCAAAGTCTTTTACAACCGTCCTTCAAAAAAGGGACGCGTTATTTTTGGCGGGCTTGTGCCGTACGACAAGGTGTGGCGCACCGGTGCCAACGAGGCCACTACATTCGAAACCAACAAGGATCTCCAGTTCGAAGGTGACGTTCTGAAAGCGGGGAAGTACTCATTGTGGACCATCCCACGTCCCAACACATGGACCATTATTTTTAATTCCGAATATGGTCAGTGGGGCCTCGACTCAAAAGGCGAACCCAACCGCGATCCTGATCTCGATGTGCTGACCGTAGACGTGCACGCCCTTCAACAGGAGCAGGTTTTTGAACAGTTTACCATCGCCTTTGAAAAGACCGGTGAAGACGCTGAAATGGTGCTGATGTGGGACAAGACGCTGGTGTCTGTGCCTTTCACTTTTTGACCGCCCGCACGCTCACTGTCGTCTTTCTGTCGCCAGGCAATATCGCCGGAATAGCCGTGGCAATGCCGCGCAGGTTGTCAGGCGGCACACCCCTGGAGATGAGGTACGACACCAGGGCCTGCACTTGGGCAGGGGTCCGGTCGTTGTGATAGACCACCTTGATACTCGCCGTATCGCGTTCGTACAATTGCCCGAGTGTATCAATGTCGATGTAAAGCCAATGCACCGTGTCTATCCGAATCTCGGTCATGTCGGGTGCTGAAGCAATGGAATCCTCGGCATAACCTTCAAACAACACCTCCAACTCGAAGGCCAGATGCGGATTGCTTGTCACTACCCTTGAAAACCGTTGTAGTTCACGCTGTGACGCGGCCATGTCGATCACATCGGAATGCGGATTGAACACCACGTCCCCAAGGGTCCACTCGTCGCCCTCGGCAACCGGTTTCAGTACGGCATGCACCTTCTCCTGCTGTGGAATGTCATCAGCGGTCAGGTCAAAAGACTGTGTGAACCAGGTCTGATTGCCATGGTCCGGATCCACCGCCAATTCATACCGGCTTCCCTCCATCGCATAGAGTAGAAACGTACCATCGCTGTCAGGCCGGCTGTTGTAAACGCGTTCACCGGTGTCGGTATTCAGCAGCGATATATATGCCTGCACCGGCTTTCCGGATTCATCCACCACTGTGCCGACAATTTTCATCATCCCTTTCGGACGAAGCGATTCGGGGATCAGGTATTCCATAAGGTGATTCCTGCGCTCGCCCGGTGAATCGCGCAGCAGGTAGCGCCCTAATCCGGTTACAGATACATACTGATCGTCGCTTTCGGTATTCACGAAGTCAAGAGGAACCGGAGTACTCCAGACACCGTCGCGGTAGCGCGTCATGTACAGATCCATACCGCCTCTTGTCGTTCCCATTTGATCAGAAGAGAAAATAAGTGTCTCTGCGTCTGCCATGATACGCGGTGTTTGTGAATTCCCGGTGTTGATGTAGTCAGGAAGCGCTTCGGGTTCTCCCCATAATCCGTTCAATTTTTTTTCCACGCGAAAAAGTACACAGCCCGCTGCGGCGTTCTGGCTCATCTTCTCACATCGCATGAAGTACAACATGCGTCCGTCAGGGGTGATGGAAGGGCATGCCTCATGTGCCCGCGTGTTGATGGGTTTGCCCAGGTTCACCGGATTGGTCCATGCCGCACCACCGCGCCATTCACTGGTGCAGATATCAAAACCACCTACACCTGGAGACTTCAGGGTGCTAAAGTACAATGTGCTGCCGTCGGCACTTAGCCCGTATCCGCGCAAGAAGTTTAAACGTGTGTTGACGGCCTTCGGTAGTACCTGTGGCTCCTTCCAGTCGCCGCGTTCCCGGTAGGAGAAAAAGGGCGTGAGCACACGGTCTTCGGCGTTGTCAGACAGGAAGACAATCGCATTGGCATCGGCGCTGATATAGGGAGCATAAACGTTAAGCGAAGGATGGTTGATCGTCGAAGACATTTTTCTCACACTTGCCTGGCCCTTCGATGCTACCGGGAACAGCAACATGCCGATGAGGGCGAAGCAACCGTACGTCATTCTCAACTTCATAAGCAGATTCGTTAGTCTAAGTGCACTTCGGATGTCTAAGCTTAATACGAACACATACGCCATGGTAATATGCTGACAGTATAGTTCGGGTAAAAATAATGAAATATTCCTTCATCGGTTTTGCCCGCGACAGGCGGATGTTTCCACGCTGCATACTAAATTGCGTGAACAAAAAGTACAGTGAAGATGATTCAGGTAATTCCCTCAATCGCAATCAGGAAAGGAAGTGTGGTGAAAATGCGCAAAGGCGATAAGTCCAGCGAAAAATCGTACGACGAAAATCCGCTGGACCTGGCGCGGCGATTTCAGGATCATGGCATTGAAGTGATTCACCTCGTCGACCTCGATGGCGCCGAACGAGGACATCCTGCCAATTGGCATGTGCTCGAAGCTGTCTCCGGGCACACCGACCTCAAGGTCGACTTCACCGGCGGCATTTCAACCGATGGCGATATTGCGAAGGCATATGAGTACGGTGCCGCATACATCACTGCCGCCAGCATCGCGGTAACTGATCCGGAATTGTTTGCCTCATGGATTGTCTCTTACGGTCGGGAAAAAATGACGCTTGGCGCGGATGTCATCAACCAGGAGTCAAAAGAGCTGCTCTACCGTGGATGGCAGCGACGCGCCAATCTCATGCTCTTTGAGCACCTCCGTTTTTTCTACGATCGCGGCTTGAAGTACCTCAAGTCAACTGATGTCTCAAGAGATGGTGTACTCGAAGGTCCCGCCTTTGATTACTACCAACAAATTATCGATGCGTTTCCGGAACTGTGCGTGCTGGCCAGCGGCGGTGTGCGTGGCATGGATGATATCAGACGCCTCAATGACATGGGCATCTTCGCCGTCATCTTTGGCAAAGCCTACTATGAAGGCGTGCTCAATCTCAAAGACGTAGAGCATTTTCTTGTGAAGGCCTCCTAGCGCGGCGCCCCTGCACGTCTGTTGCGTGCATGGTCATCCCTACTCCACGACCTGCAATGGGAAAGTCACCTGAACGTCGGTCTCGCCCGTGCCGGGGCACTTCCCATCTTTCGTCCCGGGCTGATGACGCAACACGATTTCCACCTCTGCGTTCCCGGCAGCACCCGCTGTCCATGTCGTCAGCAACCCGATAGGCAACCCGTTTGCATCTTGATCCGAATAAGCCACTTCAACGTTGCTCGTGGTATAGCAAAAGAGATGTGCGTCTGCCTCTTCTGCAACCTCATCGGAAACACTTTCAGCAGGTTCAAGTGTCTCGTTGAGCAATGTGATCGCTCCCGCGTAGGTCGCGCCGGCTTTAAGCGGCCCGCTGATCGTTGTTACCGGTGCAATACTTCCAAACTCACCATCCTCATCGAAAAATTTTAGCGTCACGGTAGCACCGCCGTCATCGGGCACAAGCGTCACTTCAACAGTGGTGATCACCTCCTCTTCGTTGACCGGTTTCGGATCTTCGCTTTTACAGCCGGTCAGGAGGAGCCCGGAAAACAACATCAGCATGGCTGGCCACTCGCGCCTAAGGTGGATGAATGTATTGGTCATGGTTAGTGTGAAAGGAAGTTATACGATACGCGCAGTATAAAATTCGAGCCGATGTCGTCTGCATAGTAGCGCAGTCGATTCATGTAGTTCCGGTACCGGGCGTTGAGAATATTTTCGCCTGTGAGTGAGATGCCAAGCATATGGTCGCCAACAGGCCATTTGAACCCGATATTGGCATTGAGCAGCGCATAGCCCCTGGGTGCCGGCGCAAAATCAAAAACCCGGTCCGGCACATCTCCTTCATCAATGCTACGCGGATCGACAGCTTCGGGTGCCCTGTTCTGGCGGAAGGTCAGCGGGACACTGATGCCCGCGCGGAAGTCCTTCAGCTTACCAAGCGCAGGGAGGGTGAAACTCAATCCGTTTTCCCATTGGGCTGGTGGAATATAGATCACTACATCGTTCTTTACTTTGTCCTTCGCGTAGATGTAGGAGAACTTGCTGCTGAAGGAAAACTTCTCACTGATCGCCCACTTTACCGCTGCATCACTGCCCGCAAGCACGGCATCCGTTTGCTCGTATCTAAAGACCGGAAAAAATCCACGGACGGTAAAACGCGTACCCATCGGCCGTAAATACACATAGTTGTTGATGGCGTTGTAGTAGACTGAGAAGTCGACCGAAAGCTTCTCACCAGTGTACTGAAGGGTATTGATCCACTTGCGCGAATGCTCGTTGTTAATCGTCGATTGTTCCGTATTGACGTTGCCGCCCTGACGCATCAATCCTTCTTCAATGGAAGCGGTTCCGTGGTGCAGGCCTTCACTATACAGTTCGCTGACATGTGGGGGCCGCGACGAAATTCCCAAATTTGACAACAGCCGCCATTTCGGACTGAACAGGACCGTAGCGCCAAGGGTGCCCGACAGAAAGCTGAAATTGAAACGAGGCTTGATCAATTGCTGATTTTGGATGAAGGTAAGTACCTGCAGGTGCTGAAAATCATACCGCAGGCCTCCCTCCAAAATCAGGTTGTCGTTCTTCCATTTTTCCAACACGAACACGCCGGCAGACGCCTGACGAAAATCGGGCAGCAATGGTCGCACACCCGTTGACTCTGTATCGTTTCGATTTACTTTTAATGTCCCGTTAATGCCAAAGCTCCCACTGTGTGTGGCGTGAGCGTGATCAACCGATACATCGAGGACATGGCTCAAGAGGTTGAGCGAAAGAGAAGGTCGAGCGCTCCTTCCTGAGCGCCGGATGTCAAACTCCTGACGATCGTCGTATTGTCCGCCGTAAAGCATCGTCAGCTTCCCAAGGCCTTTGATCTGCTGGTAGCCGCTGACCTTTAGCAGATGGTGTCTTGTCTCCTGCCGTGGTGGGTCCAGCGTGTAACTGAAATCATCGATGTACCACGGACGTTCCGTAGAGATTGAGCGCCAAAGGTCATCGAGGTTGCCTGTATGTGCCGCCCTCAATATAGCGGTTTCGGAATTGAAGCTGCTGAGGTAAAATTCAAGTCCTCTGCCTTCGTCCTTAAAACCCAAAGCGCCCGAAAAATTGAATTCCTCGACACCGGTGTTCGAAAGATTATAGTCGGGCGTATGATAATCCCCACCCTTCTTGACGGAACTCTGGAGCCGCCAGCTCCACCTGGACTCTGCGGCGAGATTGCCTTCCACCAATCCGGAAAATACCCCCATCCGGTTGTTCGACATCAAGCCGAGATTCAATTCGCCCCCTACTTTTTTCGTCTCGTGCAACGGTGGCGGATTGATGATGATCACGCCACCCATAGCAGCCGACCCGTATCGCACCGTTTCAGCACCCTTCAGCACCACAATCTCGGAGGCGATAAACGGGTCAATTTCAGGCGCATGCTCCACACCCCATTGCTGGCCCTCCTGCCGGATGCCGTTATTCAGGATCAGTATGCGCTGACTGTGAAGGCCGTCGATCACAGGCTTGAAAATCGATGGCCCTGTCTGCAACGCATTTACACCGGGGATCTCCTTAAGCGATTCCCCAAGCGGTTTTCCATGCAAATTCTGAAGTTCATCTGTGTGCAGGGTGGCTACTGTTTGTGTCGCGCTCTTCGACGCCCGATGCGCTTCCACGGTCACATCTTCGAGCATCGTCTCCGATGGCTGTAGCCGTAAGGTGAGCGCTCGCTGCTGCGGAACCGTCACCGACCGCGTCAGCGGTTCGTATCCGATAAAGGTAATGCGAAGGGAATAGCTTCCCGGACAAAATCCCGACAATCGAAATGAGCCATTGGCATCCGAAATAGCCTGAAGACCGTTTTCCTCCACGGTGATCACCGCGCCCGGCAACGGTCCGCCTTGCTCATCGGCAATAACACCCGCCAAAGCGTCCGAACACGTCTGTGCGCGCGCTGCTGGGGCGAGGGCCGAAAATAGTATCAGAAGGAAGTAAAGGCGGACGAATCTCAACACAGCTTTATGCAACAACGTTGCAATATAGAAAGTATATGCAAAAATGGGAAACACGCTGCATAATGTTCAAGAAAGAGAGTGTTGAACGGTTGACGGGCAGGTCAGTCGATGATATCCTGCAACTTGTACTTCTGAATGATGTAGTACAGAAAGTTGAAGGTGAGAATTGAATCGTCCTTTGACTTCTCAGATTCTTTCGACGAAGGATCTTCCGGAGGCCTCATGGTTGCCTGTTGCATCGGAAAGTCCTGTATCTGGAGGTAAACAGAATCACTTGGTTTGACTACCGCGCTGCCCTGAGGCACATATCGAAGGTCTTCGCCGGGTGCATAGATGACCTTGCTGCCGGTGTGGGCTTCATCGACGATTTCCACATCAGACATCCCCGCATCCTGCGCCTGGGCGGCCGTTGCACAGACCGTCAGCAAGACGGCGCAGAACAGCATATGTGGAAGCAAACCCTTCATGAACTTCGGCAAAAGCAGGTTTCGTCAATATATTTTGAAATAAAACGTCGAATAATACGAAATAAACCCGGATAATCAAGGGCACCTACCTGAAATAGCCGCAACTTTTATGCCCTTCTGCACCGAAAGCATCAAAAGTTTCTGATTTTTGCGCCATGCTCTTTTCGCAACTCCCCGGAATCACCGGCGGCAAAATCCTTCAGCATTTCGGGGACCGGCCCGTCACCCATCTCCTGACCGACAGCCGGAAGGCGCTGGTGTCGGAGGGCGCTGTGTTTTTTGCGATCAACGGCTTACACCACGATGGGCACCAGTTCGTCGACGCTTTGTATGAAGCCGGTGTTCGACAGTTTGTCGTCGAAAAACCGGTGGCGATCGGTGGTGATGCCAACGTGTTGCAGGTAGCTTCTTCCATCAGCGCTATTCAGGATATCGCATCGGTTCATCGGCAGGAGACCGACGCGCCGGTGATCGCGGTGACTGGCAGTAACGGAAAGACGATTGTCAAAGAATGGCTGTACCAGCTGCTTTCTCCAGACTTTAAGATTGCCAAGAACCCCGCAAGCTACAATTCGCAACTCGGAGTGCCGCTTTCCGTGTGGCAGCTGCAAGCATACCATACGCTTGGCATCTTCGAAGCCGGGATCTCAACCACAGGAGAGATGGCCCGGTTGCAAAAGATATTACGCCCCACCATTGGTGTGTTCACCAACATCGGTTCAGCACATGATGAAGGTTTTGGCAATACCGACGAAAAGATCCGGGAGAAACTCCGGCTCTTCGCCGGGTCAAAGGTCGTCGTATACTGCAAGGATCATACGGCGATTGACCAGGCCATCCGCGAGGCGGGCATAAGTGGTCTTTCGTGGGGCGCCCAGGAAAGTGCGACCATCCAAATAGCCAAAGCGTCGGGCGGCTATACGATAATCACCAACGGTAAGTCGTTTGACCTTACGCTTCCTTTCTCCGATCCTGCATCGATCGAGAACTGCTTTCACTGCGTTGCGGTGATGCTATACTTTGGCCTTTCCCCGGAAGAAATTCAGTCGCGTGTCCAATCGCTGCGCGCCATCCCCATGCGCCTGGAGATCAAGGAAGGGATTAACCAATGCCAGATCATCGACGACACATACAACAACGATCTGGCCGGATTGCAGATAAGTCTGGATTTTCTTTCACAACAAAAGCAAAAGCAAAGAAAGCGAGTGATTTTGTCCGACATCCATCAGTCAGGACTTTCGGCGCTGGAGGTGGTCAGGCGAATGGCGTCGCTTGTTTCGGCTGCGCACATTGATCACTTCGTCGGTATAGGACCGGTGCTCTTTGCCCATCAGGAACAATTCCCTTCCGATTCGATTTTCTATCGCTCGACCGAAGATTTTCTAACGGACTTTGATTTCTCCACATTACAGGATGAGGCGATTCTTGTCAAAGGCGCAAGAGTCTTTTCATTCGAAAAGATCGTCAACCACATCCAGCGAAAGGTTCACGGTACTGTCATGGAGATCGATCTCGGCGCCCTCGTGCACAACCTTCATTATTTCAAGAGCCGCCTGCAACCGGAAACGAGGATTATGGCGATGGTGAAGGCTTTCGCGTATGGAAGCGGCAGCGTGGAAATTGCCAACGTGCTGCAGTACCATCGCATCGACTATCTGGGTGTCGCTTATGCGGACGAAGGTGTCGAGCTCAGAAAGAACAACATCGATTTACCCATCATGGTGATGAATCCCGCCGAAGAGGGATTCGAGGCCATGTCGCGATACAGGCTTGAGCCTGAAGTGTACAGCTTCCGGATCCTCAAAAGCCTCATCCGTTTCCTGGACAACAGGCCGTGCAGCATCCACATCAAGATCGACACCGGCATGCGACGGCTCGGTTTCGATGTCGATCAAGTGGCCGGGTTGATCGCATTGCTGAAAGAACACCGCAACCTTCATGTGGCCTCCATCTTCAGCCACCTGGCGGGTGCCGATGAGGCGGTTCACGATGCGTTTTCAAAGACCCAGGCCGAACGATTCAAGTCCATCGCCGATGCGATCGCGGCCGAACTTCCGGCACGTCCACTATACCATATCCTGAATACGCCGGGCATCCTGCGCTTACCGGAGTTCCAGTTCGACATGGTGCGACTCGGCATCGGGCTCTACGGCATCGATCCGACACGGTCGGGACACAACCTGAGACCTGTTGCGACACTCAAGACCATCATCTCCCAAATCAGGCACGTTGCCACAGGCGAGAGTATTGGCTACGGACGTAAGGGAACGGCAGACAAGCCGCTTACCATCGCCACCGTTGCTATTGGCTACGCCGACGGGTTCAGCCGGGCCTTTAGTCAGGGAGTCGGACAGGTATTGGTGCATGGAAAACCGGCACCTGTCGTTGGCAATGTGTGCATGGACATGACCATGGTCGATATTACCGGCATTCCGGCACGGGAGGGTGACGAAGCCATTGTTTTTGGAAAAGACCTTCCTATTGAGGGGCTGGCCGAAAGCATCCACACGATTCCCTATGAGATTCTGACGAATACAAGTGAACGCGTAAAGCGCGTCTTTACGGCAGAAAGCATTTGAGTCGCCGTGCTAGCCGCATCCGAGATTTTTCTTGAGGTCACGGTCGGGAAACCCGCCGTAGTCGTCCCGGTCATCTTCGCGCTGTTCGACCGCTGCGCCGGCCGGTTCATTTGCGGGGCGCGCCGGTGGATTCGGTGCCTCTTTCGGGGGTTTCGGTTTGTTTTCTTTTTTCGTGCGCATCGGACAAGTAGTTTCCTTTCAGGTCAACACAATACTGAGCCAAATCATTGCACAGGACAGGAATCGCCCATATCTTTGCCTTGTTTAAATTTAATCTAAATAAGACATGACCCCACATCCAACAAAAGTATCTGAAATGCAACCCGGCGATGTCGCCATTATTTCAGGCTTTACGGACGAATACCTGTCAGTTAAACTCATGGAGATGGGGTGTCTTCCGGGGATTCCGGTGCGATTTAATTTCACAGCTCCTTTTGGAGATCCGGTGTGTATCAGTGTTTCCGGTTACGAGCTCTCCCTGAGAATTGAAGAGGCCGCGACCATTTCAATCGTTAGTTAATGGCAATCTCGAGGCGGCAGAAAGTTGCGTTGGTAGGTAATCCCAACTCCGGCAAATCATCCCTTTTTAATCAACTCACCGGGCTCAAGCAGAAAATCGGCAACTTTCCCGGTGTTACAGTAGAAAAGCGGGTGGGATTCACAACCCTTCCGGACGGCTCCACCCTGGAAGTGATCGACTTGCCCGGCGTTTACAGTATCTACCCGCGCAGCCTTGACGAGCGCATCGTATCGGAAATCTTACTTGACCACCATGGTCCCGCCACACCGGACAAGGTTGTGGTGATGGCAGATGCCACCAACCTCAAGCGCGGCTTGCTTCTGCTGACGCAAATCATGGACATCGGGCTTCCGGTGATCCTGGCCCTCAACATGATGGACCTTGTCGCGCGCGCCGGCATCGCCTACGATATTCAGACGCTGTCAAAAAAACTTCGCATACCCGTCATTCCCATCAACGCGCGAATGGGTGTGGGAATAGAAGAACTCAAGAAAGCGATTGTCGCGCCGATGGCCCTGCCTCCCCGTCCCGTGTTCAAGATTTGGGAAGAGGCAAAGGCGCCGGTGAAGGCCGTTCGCCAAACGCTCGGCGTCGACAACGACTACGAGGCCTACCAATTTCTCGAGCAACCGGAGTCGCTGAAATTCCTTCCAAAAAAAGACCGGGAAACCGTTGATGAGATTCGCGCGGAGTACCAGTTCACGCCGGGTAAATTTCAGGGCGCTGAAACGATCCAGCGCTATACGTTCATTCAGGATCTCCTCAACGAAGTTACACTTTCCCAAAGTGATCTTTCCTGGAAAAACTATTCGCGCCGACTTGACAAGGCCCTCACGCACAAAGTCTGGGGCTACCTGATCTTTTTCGGAATTTTGTTCCTGATGTTCCAGGCGATCTTCGCATGGGCGACCGTGCCGATGGACATGATCGACATGCTGTTCTCGGATTTGTCATCGTATCTGCACACGCTTCTTCCTGATGGCCCGCTAACAAGCCTCCTGGCTGACGGCATCATTCCGGGTATCGGAGGTATTGTCATCTTCGTGCCGCAGATTGCCATTCTGTTTGCTTTCATATCGGTACTGGAAGAGAGCGGCTATATGGCCCGGGTTGTCTTTCTGATGGATAAGCTCATGCGGCGGTTCGGCCTGAACGGCAAGAGTGTCGTCCCGCTGATGTCAGGTGTCGCCTGTGCGATCCCCGCCATCATGGCTACCCGGACGATTGATAACTGGAAAGAGCGCATGATCACCATTTTCGTCACGCCGTTGATGAGCTGTTCGGCGCGGCTGCCGGTGTTCACCATCCTTATCGCCCTCATTGTGCCCGATCAAAAGGCACTCGGGTTCTTCAATCTCCAGGGGATTGCCCTGATGGCACTCTACCTCTTGGGGTTTGTGGCAGCCATCGGGTCCGCATGGGTCATGAAGCAGATTATCCGCGTAAAAGAGCGTAGCTTCCTCATCATGGAATTGCCCACCTATCGCTTGCCGAAGTGGTCCAACGTCGGTTACACGATTATCGAAAAAACGAAGGCCTTCGTTCTGGAGGCTGGCAAAATTATCATGGCCATCTCGATCATACTCTGGGTACTTGCCAGCTACGGACCGGGCGACCGGTTGGCCAACGCCCGCGAAAATGTGCTGGCCGCCTCGGGCAGTGAATCGCTGAGCAGTGCCGATCTCGACGACCGGATTGCCGCGTACAAACTTGAAAATTCGTATGCAGGCGTAATTGGAAAAGCACTGGAACCCGCCATCCGTCCATTGGGCTATGATTGGAAAATTGGTATCGCGTTGGTCACTTCCTTTGCCGCCCGCGAGGTGTTCGTGGGCACGATGGCAACCATCTACAGCATCGGAAGCGGTGACGATGAAAGCGACACCACCATTAAGAGCCGGATGAGACAGGAGATCAATCCCGAGACCGGCGGCCCGCGGTTCACACCTGCCGTTGGATTTTCGCTGCTTATCTTCTATTTGTTTGCGATGCAGTGCATGAGCACGCTTGCCGTCGTCTATCGCGAGACAGGTGGTTGGAAATGGCCGATGATTCAGTTGTTCTATATGACCGGACTGGCCTATATTTCGGCCTGGATCGTCTATCAAACCCTGTCGTAGATACCCGTTTCACAGATACCCTTTTGAATGGTAAGACTCAATTACCTGCCCGCCCTGGCGGCCCTGCTCTTTTGTTGTCAGTCACCGGAGGCCCCTCCGAACAAGTTTTCAGACCCCGGACTGCTAAAAATCGCCGATTTTCAGGACCGCCGGATGGCCGACAGCCTCTATCCGTATTTCAACCATCCTGATGCCCGGTACCGCCGCGATGCCGCCCGTGCATTTGGCTCGCTGCAAGATCCTGAGCCGGTCGAAAAACTGGGGAGGCTGCTGCTCATGGATGCCGACCCCGAAGTACGCAAGGCAGCAGCCTTCGCCCTGGGGCAAACGATGCACCCCGCATGCGAACGTCTCCTTCTCGGCGCATTGGTAAAAGAGAAAGACACGGGCGTCGCGTTTCAGATACTCCAGTCGTACGGCAAGACAACCAAACGGTGGCAGCTCGACCCCGGCATGTTTGAAGACTCCGTGAGGATATCAGGTATTGCCTGGTCATTATACCGCGCGGGCCTCCGCGGCAAAACGGACGCTGCGGCAAATGAGGTAGCCGCCCGCCTGCTCGACCGGCGCCAACCGGAACGGGCACGTCTCGGCGCCGCCCATTACTTTGCCCGGGGCGCCCGCGAGTTCGAAAAACACGAAACTGCTATTCAGCGATCGGCCTCAGCTGACCCTTCGCCGGAGGTGCGGATGGCTGCCGCCCTCGCACTGGGCAAAATAGTTTCCGACTCCTCATTGCAAGCGCTCAAGGAGATCATCAAGAATGACCCCGACCACAGGGTCGTGATCAATGCCATCCGCGCCCTGCGCGCATTCCCCTTTGCGCAGATGAAACACTATCTGTACGAAGCCCTGCAACACAAGGATGTGCACGTCGGTGTGGCCGCCTCCGAAGTGATCGTTGAGGTCGTCCCTTCTGACAATTGGATAGAAGTCTCTTCATTAACCAACCGGGTCGACCACTGGCGGATCAAAGGCAACCTTTACCGGGCGGCACTCAAGGCGGGTCAGAACGCAGATCTCGCAGCGGAAATCCGCGAAGCGTTTCAAAAAAGCCAAAATCCGTGGGCCCGCGCTGCGCTGCTAGGCAGCCTCCAGGATTACCCGCCAAGCTATCTCTTTGTTGTGGATGCATTGCAAACCGCCGCCGCACCGGTGGTGCGCTCGACAGCAGCAGCGACCCTCGTCGCCATGAACAAGTCACCGCGTTTTCCGCAATCACTCTATGCGCCGTTCAGTGACGTGTACCAGCGTCTGCTGATGGAATCCGAAGACCCTGCCGTGCTGGGCACAATAGCCTCGGCGTTGGGAGACTCGACGCTTGGCTACGACCAACGCATCAACGACCCTTCGGCATTGCGTGCCGCAAAGAAAAAACTTCAACTGCCGGAGCACAATGAAGCGCTGCAGTCGATAGAGGCCGCGCTCGCACGCATTGAAGGCAGGGAACCGACACCCGTGGAGAATGCATTTAACCATCCAATCGACTGGGCACTGGTCAAGCAAATTCCGGAAGACCAACACGCTGTCATCCGTACCCGTCGTGGAAACATTCGGTTGAAGTTGCATGTCGAAACAGCCCCGGGATCAGTAGCCAATTTTGTTACCCTCGCACAGCGCCACTATTTCGACGGCCTCAGCATTCACAGGGTCGTGCCCAACTTTGTAATACAGGACGGTTGCAAGCGCGGCGATGGCTGGGGTAGCGAAGATTATTCGATCCGCTCTGAATTCTCGCCGCTGCCCTTCGTGACGGGAAGCGTCGGCATGGCTTCCGCCGGGAAGGACACCGAAGGGACGCAGTGGTTTATTACCCATTCACCAACACCACATCTCGAAGGACGGTATACGCTGTTTGGCGATGTGGTGGAGGGGCAGGCGGTGATCGACTACCTGGAGGTAGGCGACAAAATAACCGATGTAATCGTGGAGAATTTCACGGATCAATAATTTTTCCGTGATTCGTACCAAAACCAAACCCGGTGTCTTCGTTTCAACTCGATTTTAAACTTGGCATTCTTGGCGGCGGACAGCTCGGCCGGATGCTCATTCAATCCGGCATTGATCTCAACATTCCTTTCGCCGTCCTGGACCCGGACCCCGAGGCACCCTGCTCGGGCATAGCCGAATTTACGTGCGGGAAACTCACCGACTATGATACGGTGATGGCCTTTGGCGCTCATTGCGATGTGCTGACGATCGAAATTGAAAATGTCAACACACAGGCTTTGAAGGACCTTGCCGCACAGGGAAAAAAGGTCTTTCCCGAACCGCACATCATCGAACTGATTCAGGACAAACGCAGGCAGAAATGCTTTTATCGTGACAACGGGATACCTACTGCACAGTTTTATCTCACTGAAAATGCGGCCGATGTGCAACAGCGTCACAACTTTCTCCCATTCGTGAACAAGCTCGGCCGCGAGGGCTATGACGGCCGCGGTGTGCAGTTGATGCGCACCCGTGAGGATATGGATAAAGCGTTTGACGCTCCAGGCCTGATCGAAAAACTCGTCGACTTCGAAAAAGAAATTGCTGTTATCGTCGCTCGTAACGCCAGCGGTGAAATCAAGACCTTCCCCGCGGTCGAAATGGTCTTTCATCCTGAGCACAACCTGGTCGAGTATCTCTTCGCTCCTGCTGACCTTTCCGAAGCGGTGGCCCGCGATGCCGACGCCATTGCCCGCAAGATCATCGCGACCCTTGGCATGACAGGCCTTCTGGCCGTTGAGATGTTCGTCACAAAAGAGGGAGCGATTCTCGTGAACGAAGTAGCCCCGCGCCCGCACAACAGCGGCCATCACACCATAGAGGCCAATGTTACTTCACAGTACGGGCAACATTTGCGGTCGATACTCGATCTCCCTCTCGGGGATACCGCCACCCTTCACGCCAGTGCAATGGTCAACCTGCTCGGCGCGCCTGGCCATTCTGGGCCGGCCCGCTATCAGGGGCTTGAAGAGGTGCTGAGAACCCCCGGGGTTTACGTACATTTATACGGCAAAAAGATGACGAAGCCCTTTCGGAAGATGGGGCACGTAACGATCGTCGAAAACGATGTGGCCCTCCTGAGATCCAGGGCCGAACACGTCAGGCAAGCGCTGAAAGTCGTTGCCTGATACCGGCGGAGCCGGTGCAAGAGGTTCATCAAAAATTGGAATATGAAAAAACCGATGGTAGGGATCATCATGGGAAGCGAAAGCGATTTGAAAGTCATGAAAGAGGCGGCCGAAATGCTTGAAGAACTGAACGTTCCATTTGAATTGACCGTGGTATCGGCACATCGCACGCCGCTGCGCATGGTGGAGTACGCGTCTTCAGCGCGCGAGCGCGGACTGCGCACCATTATCGCCGGCGCCGGCGGGGCTGCACATCTGCCGGGTATGGTGGCTTCCCTCACCTCACTGCCGGTCATTGGCGTTCCCGTAAAATCATCAAACTCCATAGACGGCTGGGATTCGGTGCTCTCCATCTTGCAGATGCCCTCCGGTGTGCCAGTAGCCACCGTTGCGCTGAACGGCGCGCGGAACGCCGGCATTTTGGCTGCCCAAATCATCGGCGCATCCGACCAGGCATTAGGTAAACGACTCGACCAGTTCAAAGCATCACTGGCTGAAAAGATCGAATCCTCGGCAAAAAATCTCGACGCCAAAGGCTGGAAGGGATCTTTGAAGTAGGAGTTTCAGGTGTGGTTTTTAATTTCTAAATTTAATACCTCCAAAAACCCTTACGACGGGATGCGTTTATCCCGGCCCACCGGGGCAAAATCACGAATGTTTATTCGCGACAATCTCTGATCCGAAAATTTAAAATGAATCCGAGCGAAAAAGGCTGGCTTAAGGAGTATATCGACTTCCGCTTGGAGGGACTGCGGGAAGTCACCACCGAGGGAGCCCGAAAGCAATCCCATCCGGAGCACTCGCTGTACCGCATCATTCAACCTTCCGGGCTGATGTACGGGCAGTCTGTCGGCGTTGCCGCCCATCCTGAACAGGAAGGCTGGAATACCAAAGAGAAAATGAAAGTACTGCTCGCAGAAAGTCTGATCAGCAGTTCACTTCTCTTTTACGAGCAACAGAATGGTACGCCGGTCGATGTCGGCGCTGCCATCGACAAAACACTCGACAGCATCGCCACTTTCTATAATAACATCTTCCCGGAGTTTGCCACCTCGCCAAAGACGTTTTTTGGAAAGCATAAGTCCCCGGTTGAACTGGCCGAGCGCATCCTCGATAAGCGGATTGACCGCACAAGCGACTTCGAGGGCAACTTCTGGACTTACTTTTTCCACAACAGCCTGTTGTTTCTCGATGTGTTCATCTTCGGTCAATGGATCCACACCAATGCCGACCGCATCGTCGCCGATTTTTTCCGCTATGAGCGGGATGAATTGCGCTTCTCGGTTGTCAAGGTGATTGCCGCCGCGTCACATGCGAACAAAGAAGTGGAGTTCGAAGAAAAGAAGCTGCTTGACTTCTTTCTTCACAGCGCTGACCTCGCCTCCGAGAAAAGGAAAGAAGCCGTGCGCATTTTCGAGAACGGCATCGAGCTCCACGAGATCACGCTTCCTTCGGACAATTCGTGGATACTGAAGAAGTTCTTCCTGGAGATCGCCATACTGACCATTTGGGCAGACAAGAAAGTGGAAGAGCTCGAAATGGACTTCCTCAGAAACTTCGCCCTGCACCTGAGCTTCAACGAAGAGGACCTGGAGAACAGCCTCATTGCCATCGAAGGTTTTGTGCTGGAGAATTGGGAACAGCTTGCCTACCTGCAAAACAATCAGGATTACCGACAGGTGAGCGAACAGTTCATCAGCAGGGTCGCCAGAATCGCCGAGAAGAACAAGAGCCGGCTTTTGAAAGAACTTGGTGAGCGCGGCGAAATCATTGCGCTCCTGAGAAAATCACGTGCTACAGAACTCAGCAGTGATGAAAAAGAACTGATGCGGCAGGGGCTGGTGGAGATTCTGAAGTCGATACCCACTTTTGGGATCATCTCGCTGCCACGTAAATTCCTTACGCTGCCGGTGTTGCTTCGCATCCTGCCCAAGAGTTTGTTCAGCGAAGGGATTCCTTCCTAGACTTCTTCCTAGACTTCTTCTTTTTCCGGCTCCTGCTCCTTTCGCGGAACGAGCACCGAGAAAACAATGGACAGCGTCAGGGTAACGATAATGACGGTAAATGACAGGTAGACGTTGACTTCAATATCCCAAATGTCGAGCAGCATTTTTGCTCCGATGAAGAACAGGATCACCGACAGCCCCTTTTGTAGCAGGTAAAATTTGTCAATAATTCCCGCAAGCAAGAAGAACATCGCTCGCAGACCCATCACGGCGAAGATGTTGGAAGTGTAAATCAGAAACGGATTCTGCGTAATCGCGAAAGCGGCCGGAATGGAGTCCACCGCAAAGATCAAGTCAGTGGTCTCGATCAGCACAATCACCAGGAAAAGCGGTGTAAACAGGTACTTCCCGTCCTGATGGACGAGAAAGCTGCCGTGATCGTCCTGGTTTCCCATGGGCAGATATTTCCGGCAAAACCGGAGGATCGGATTCTTTTCCGGATCGATTTTCTCGTCCCCGTCCTCAAAGTAAATGCGGATACCGGAATAAACGAGAAATACGCCAAACACGTAGAGGATCCAGTGGAAACGCTCAATCAGGAATGTCCCGACAAATATGAAGACACCCCTGAACACAATGGCCCCGAGTATTCCCCAGAAGAGCACCTTGTGGTAATACTTCTCATCTACCTTGAAGTATTTGAGGATAAGAAGGATAACGAAAATGTTGTCGACCGACAGTGCGTATTCCGTCAGATAGGCGGAGAAGTACTGCACCGCCCCTTCGGTCCCACTCTCATCGTACAACAGGATGAACACGCCGAAAAGCGTCGAGATAACGACCCAGAAGATGGACTGAAACAACGCCGATCGGGTGCTGATCTTGTGCGCCCGTTTGTGGAACAGGCCGAGATCGAGCACGAGGAAAAGGACAATAATTGCTGCAAATATTCCGAATAGTATCGTCTCCTCTTCCGGAAGGTTTTTAAAGAGCGAAAATGTCAGTATGCAGTACACTACTTGCTAATGGGTGTTCGGTTTGAGAAGACGGTAGTCGGCAAAAATAGGTTTTTAGACTTCGCTCAATTTCAAAACTACAAATATATTTGAATCCCGGGAAGCCTCATTTTTCAAAATATTGATCTTATTTCAACAAAGCAGAGAAATGTGTTAAACCGAGCAATGCTCGCAGATGCCCTGGATGAGAAGGTTCGCCTCCTTTGACGAATAGCCCTTAGGCAATTTGATATGGGGAATCTCGACATCGAGACAGTTGGTTTGCCCGCAGCTCGTACACTTGAAATGGACGTGGTCATGACGGTGCTCGGTGATCGAGCATGCCTCGCTGCAGAGCGCATATTTGAGACCTCCGCTATCGTCGAGCACCTTGTGGATCAGACCGCGATCTGCAAACGTTTTAAGCGTGCGATAAACCGTTACGCGGTCTGTCGCGTCATCAATCTCGTTTTCGATGTCGCCATGAGATAGCGCATAGGGAGTCTTCAGGAAGAGGTGTAGTATCTCCTGGCGGGTCGGCGTCGAGCGCAGCCTGAAACTTTTTAGCAATCGGTTTGAAACCGCATTCATCGAAGTTGTAGTTGTACCAGGTTGTTATAAATACCGTTGTCGAGTACGGAAAGTTCTTCATGTGAGCCCATTTCCGCAAGTCGCCCTTCGTGAATAACAAATATACGGTCTGCCTTCTTGATCGTACTCAGCCGGTGCGCAATAATTATGCTTGTCCTGCCCTCCATCAGCTTTTCGAGTGCCTCCTGAACAAGCACCTCCGATTCCGCATCCAGCGAACTGGTCGCTTCATCAAGGATAAGAATGGCCGGATCCTTTAGAATGGCGCGCGCGATCGCAATCCGCTGCCGCTGTCCCCCGGAGAGTTTGACCCCGCGGTCACCCACAATTGTATCAAACGACTCCGGGAACCGTTCAATAAATTCAAGGGCATTGGCCTGGTGTGCGGCGGCCTTAATTTCGGCCAACGTGGCGCCCGCTTTCCCGTAGGCGATGTTCTCCGCGATGGTGCCGCCAAACAACACCACCTCCTGAGGCACGACGCCCAGATTGGCGCGATAAGCCGTCAGGTTAAAGCTATCAATCGGAAGATCATCAACATGGATCGCTCCCTGGTCGACCTGGTAAAGGCGCAACAGCAGGTTAATAATGGTTGACTTCCCTGACCCGCTCTTCCCCACGAGCGCCACCTTTTCGCCTGCGCGGATGTGGAAGTTCAAATCCTTCAACACCAGATAATCCTTCCGCGAAGGATAGGCAAATGTGACGTGGGTATAGGTGATGTCGCCGTGTACCTCAACCGGCGTGGCATCATGAGTGGACTCATCCGGAAGTTCGAGCAATTCAAGGATGCGTTCCGAGGCACCCACCGAGCGTTGCACCTGGGTGTAAATGTCGCCAAGTCCGGCAATCGAAAACCCGATAAACGAAGTGTAAAAGATAAACGAGAACAGCTCGCCAACCGTCAGCGTATCTGACTGCACCAAACTTGCGCCGTACCAGCCCACCGCGACAATGCCGCCGAACAATGCAAAGATCACAAATGAAATAAAGAAGCCGCGATAGCGCGACGACTGAATGGCCACCTCCACTACGTTGTTGATGGCACGTGTATAGCGGGCCAGTTCGAAGCGCTCGTTAGTGAAGGCCTTCACCATTGCGATTGAATGAAGCGACTCTTCTACCACGATGTTGGCCGCGGCCAGTTTGTCCTGCGTCTTCCGTGACAACTTTCTGATGTATTTCCCAAACACGAGCGCTGTGATCACAAGCACCGGAATAACAATGAGCATGAAAGCGGTAAGGGTAGGGGCGAGGTAGAAAATGATCGCGATGCCAAAGATCAGGGTCAGGACCTGCCTCAACATTTCAGCGAGCACGAAACTGAAGGTGTCTTGCAATGTGCTGGTGTCTGCAGTGAGCCTGCTCATCACTTCTCCAACGCGATGGTTGTCGAAAAACGTCATTGGAAGCCACACCACCTTCCGGTAAACCGCCTCGCGCACGGCGGCCATTCCTTTTTCGCTGACGATCGAAAAGGTGTACACCCTGATAAAGGAGAAAATACTCTGCACGAAAAGGATAAGCAGCAACGCAATGGCTACATGGTCGAGAGACGTAAAGAAGTGAGGCTTGCCAGCTGCCACGTCGAGCAGTTCACCTGCCAGTCGCGGGAACGCCAGCAGAATCAGACTTGAGAGGGCCAGTGCCACAAGCCCAACCGTGAACACCCATTTGTAGGGTAACATGAAGCGGAAAATTCCAATCAGCCTGCGCAGGTTCGATTTTGTCAGCTTTCGCTTCTCTTCTTCTTTTGTGTTCTCTTTGTTCCGCTTCGCCATTTTATTCCTTAATCAACCAGTATCTTCCCACTTATATAGTACGACGTCGAATCTCCAAAAATCATTTGCTGCCCGCCTTCGATCGAATAGCGGGTCAGTACTGTCTTGTCTCCTACCTGTTCAAAATGCAGCGACAGGAGACGCGAACTCGAATACAGGGCGTTGGCTTCGTCAAGCAAAGCCTCAATCTTCCTCGGCTTCTCAAGCGTGCCCTGATAAAAGACTTTCATGTAAACAACAGGCAGTTCTTTTTGGGTCGAAAACGCCTTGATCGTCAGGTTGCTGGCCGGATCATCCAGCCCGTCTTCCACCTGGTAGCTATCCCTGTTCACCGGTTTGTTGATGATGTCCAGTTCGCGAAAAATACCCAGTTCATCGAGCCAGGCAATGGTATCCTGCGGGACGTAGCTAATCGTGTCGCGCTCCCCGCTGAGCAGCGCTTCCTTAAAGAGTCCTGCCCTGATGTCTGCAAGGTGGTGGATTTGTGCGGAAATCAGGCTGTCGATCGGATAAAAAGTCGCCGGCTGACGGCTCTGTTCGCAGGCGGCCAGAAAGACCATCGCGAACAACCACATCAGTACGGCACGTTTCCGATACGCAGCTGTTTTACCCCTCCAATAGTACATCGCCCGTCATTTGTTTGGGAGGCGTCAACCCCATGAGTGTAAGGATCGTGGGCGCCAGATCTCCGAGCTTTCCGTTCTTCAGTTTGCCCTTGTAGGTGTCATCCACGAGGATGCAGGGAACAAGGTTGGTCGTGTGCGCCGTATTAGGCGTGCCGTCTTCATTGATCATGATGTCGGCATTTCCATGATCCGCGATAATAATCGTCGCATAGCCCTGGCTGCGAGCCGCTTCCGTCACGTCGCGTGCGCACGCATCGACGGTTTCGCATGCCTTCACCGCCGCTTCAAAGACGCCGGTATGCCCGACCATATCGGGGTTCGCAAAGTTGAGGCAGATAAAATCCGCCGATGCCGCCTGCAGTTCAGGGACAATCTTGTCGCGGATGTCGCGCGCACTCATCTCCGGTTGCAAATCGTAAGTGGCTACCTTTGGCGACGGACAAAGGATTCGTCGCTCTCCTTCGAAAACAGTTTCCCTTCCCCCCGAGAAAAAGAAGGTGACGTGTGGATACTTTTCAGTCTCCGCAATGCGGATCTGTTTTTTTCCCGCATCAGCGACTACTTCACCCAGCGTTTTTTCAAGATTATCCTTTTCAAATACCGGACGCACTCCTTTGAATGATTCATCGTAGCTTGTCAGGGTCACGTAGTACAAATTGAGCTTTTTCATTCCGAACTCCGGGAAGTCGGTTTGAGAGAGCACCTGTGTGATCTCGCGCCCGCGGTCGGTGCGGAAGTTGAAGCACAACACCACGTCGCCTTCCTGAATGGTGGCAACAGGCTTCTGGTCAGCCCCTGTAACAACGATCGGTTTTATGAATTCATCCGTAACCTGATTTTCATATGATTGCCTGACGGCTGCAACCGGATCCGTCGTTTTTTCGCCAGCGCCGTTTACGAGGAGATCGTAGGCCAGTTTAACACGTTCCCACCGCTTATCACGGTCCATCGCATAGTAGCGGCCAACAATGCTGGCGAGCTTTCCTCCGGTTTTTTGCAGGTGAGCGAGGAGGTCGTCCAGAAATCCTGTTCCGCTCCTGGGGTCTGTATCGCGGCCGTCCATAAAGGCGTGAACAAAAACACGTGGCGCGCCCTTGTCGTGCGCAATAGAGAGCAATCCCTTAAGGTGCTCAATGTGTGCATGCACGCCGCCGTTGGAGAGGAGGCCCATGAAATGTACCGCCTTATTATTTTCGACTGCATAGTTAAGTGCCGCGCCAAGGACCGGGTTTTGTGCCAGCTCGCCGTCTTCCAGGGCCTTGTTGATGCGTACAAGATCCTGATACACGACTCTCCCGGCGCCGATGTTCATGTGCCCGACTTCCGAATTTCCCATTTGGCCTTCCGGCAGTCCCACAGCGAGACCTGACGCCTGCAATTTGCTGTGCGGATACCGCTGATAAAGGCTGTCGATAAAGGGCGTTTTTGCCTGGTCTACCGCCGAAACGTTCTTGTTCGTTGCAATGCCCCAGCCGTCCAAAATCATCAATAAAACCTTTTTGTTCATGTGCTAATAACTTTAATTTTATGTCGGTCGGCTGATGTCGGCCCAAACAGAATCAAAACAGCGATAATATTTTTTTCAACCCGTATATTTCACCCAGGCGCTGCCCTGACAATCGTCATTTTTCAAGGATGTTTGACCTGAAAGGCGCAAATATAACACGATAAGAAGATTTCGTTGCACCCGCACCAACTTGAAGCGATCCCGGAAGGAAGTAATTTCACCATCTTTCAAACAATGGCATAGTTTTCGCCATTAATCAACACTGTCATGAACTTGAACAGATCAATAGCGTTAATAGTTTTTTGCCTCCTGACCTTACAAGCGTTCGCCTCCTATGCGCAGGGCGACGTCATTGCCGAGGTAAAGGAGACCATCAAGGCTGGCAGCGCAAAAGAATTGTCGCGGTACTTGTTCCAGACGGTTGATGTGACGATAGAGGGAAAGGTCCAGTCCTACAGCAAGGCGCAGGCCGAGTTTGTTTTCCGTGATTTCTTCCGCCAGCATCCTCCCGCCGAATTCAACATCATCCATCAGGGATCGTCGAAGGGGGGTCAGCCTTTTGCCATTGGTCAATACAAAAGCGGGAAGGAAACATACCGGGTCTTTATGAAAATCAAGTCGGTCAATCGCCAACAGCTACTGCACGAAATATCGTTTTCCCGCGAAAAAGAATAGCCCCCCGGCCCACAAATAAACCCCGTTTCGCTCGAATTCCGGAAAGGCAGTCTATTTTTGCCGAGTGAGACCGGAATACATTACCGACCAGTTCCTGAAGCAGTTCATCGCCGACGCGCTTGATGAAGACATTGGCGATGGTGACCATAGCACGCTCGCCGCCATTCCTTTTGACCAACAAAGCAGCGCGCAACTTCTGGTGAAGGATAATGGCATACTGGCCGGCATTGAACTCGCCCGCAATATTTTCACCTATCGCGATCCATCGCTCGACATACAGGTCTTTCTGCATGATGGTGAAGCTGCGAAGCCTGGCGACATCGCGTTTACCGTTAGCGGCAGTGCACGTACCATACTGACTGTTGAACGGGTTGTGCTCAACTGTCTGCAACGGATGAGCGCCATCGCGACGAAAACTCATCATTACGCTTCACTGATTGCCGGTACGAACGCACAGCTGCTCGACACGAGAAAGACGACACCGAACTTCAGATTGCTTGAGAAGTGGGCCGTGCGCATTGGCGGCGGAAAGAACCACCGGATGGGATTGTTCGACATGATTATGCTGAAAGACAATCATATCGACATGGCGGGCGGAATTTCCGCAGCAATCAATCGAACAAAAGATTATCTTCGCGCCACTGGCCGGAAACTGTCAGTGGAGATTGAAACGCGCACCCTTTCAGAGGTGCAGGAAGTGCTGGATAACGGCGGCGTAGATATCATCATGCTCGACAACATGGATCTCGCGACGATGCGCGAAGCGGTCAGGATGATCGGCAACGCTGCGAAGTCCGAAGCGAGCGGGGGCATCTCGGAAGCGACCATACGTGATATAGCGGAGACCGGCGTGGACTATATATCCGTGGGCGCACTGACGCATGCAGTAAGAAGTCTGGACCTCAGCCTGAAGGCCGTGCACCAGCACAAAAGAAATTAACGTATGATTGTAAAAACGAAGAATTACAAACTCGACAAGAAGACTTATATCCGTCTGGCTTTCCGCCAAATCATGCGGCGGCAGGGATGGATCGCCGCGCTGGCCGCCTTTGTAATTTGCCTGGGCTACATCTGGATCCCCAGCATCTGGTGGTTCATTGGCGCCTTCACCGGCCTGGGCCTTTACATGCTTTTCTGGTGGGTACAGTTCTACGGCGTTACACAACTTGAGCAGGGCAAGATGCTGTTCGAACGGTTCTCCTACGAAATCAGCAGCCAGCAGATTATCATGAAGATCAATCCGCGAGAGGGCATGCCGATGAAGTGGGACCAGATCAAGCAAGCGGTGATCGGCAAAGACTACTTCGTACTCTTCCTCAACAAGGCGCAGCTTATTCATTTGCCGTTCCGTATCTTCAACACCGAGAATGAGCGCAAGTTTCTTTCAAGTATACTGCGCAACAAGGGGCTGGTGAAGACGTCGTAGCGGTTCGGGCAGGGCGACCGCATGAGTGCCGGCTGATGTGCAACCAAACAGTAGTGGCCATGAAGACCCTCACTCCACAACAGGCGCGCGAAAAGATTGAAAAATACTGTGCGTATCAGGAACGCGCCCATAGCGAGGTACGCAACAAGCTGTATACATATGGCCTCTACCGCTCGGAGGTGGACGAGATCCTCTCCGACCTGGTCACAGACGGGTTCCTCAACGAAGAGCGGTTTGCCAAAGCTTTTGCAGGCGGCAAGTTCAGAATGAAAAAGTGGGGACGAGTGCGGATTGTACACGCGTTGGAAGGCAAGGGCGTCTCTTCAAATTGTATCCGCATCGCGCTTAAGGAAATCGACGACAACGACTACATCGACACACTTCGTACATTGTTGCGTGAAAAGCAACAGGCCGTCGCAGCGGAAAACGTGTTCGTTCTTCGCGACAAGCTGTCAAAATTCGCCATCCAAAAAGGATATGAGGCCGACATCGTGTGGACGGAAATTCGCGCGTTAGTGCCGTAATCCACAACCGTTCACACAACGTGGATAGTAGCCGTAGGATGCATCAAGGCATGTTGATGTTGGCCCGGCGAAGTTTGAAATTCTGGCCCAGGTAGACTTTCCGCACCAGCGGATCGTTGGCAAGATCTTCAGCTGTGCCTGCCTTGAAAAGTTTTCCATCTACCATCAGGTATGCGCGGTCGGTGATCGAGAGCGTTTCATCGACGTTGTGATCCGTAATGAGTATGCCGATGTTTTTGTGCTTGAGTTTGGCGACAATCATCTGGATCTCTTCCACTGCTATCGGATCGACGCCTGCGAACGGCTCATCGAGCAAGACGAATTTGGGATCAACCGCCAGCGCCCGTGCGATCTCCGTTCTCCGGCGTTCTCCGCCTGACAATGACATGCCCAGGTTCTTTCTTACCTTTTGCAAGCTGAATTCTTCAATGAGCTGATCCGTCTTTTCGCGGCGTTGTTGTTTTGTGTAATCGCGCATTTCGAGAACCGCCATAATGTTTTCCTCCACTGACAGTTTGCGAAACACCGACGCCTCCTGGGCGAGATAACCGATCCCTCGTTTGGCACGCTGGTACATAGGCAGTCCGGTGATATCGTCGTCCTCCAGGAAGATCTTGCCGTCGTTAGGTTTGATCAAACCGACGATCATATAGAAGCTCGTGGTCTTGCCTGCACCGTTTGGCCCCAACAGCCCGACAATTTCGCCCTGGTCGACCCGGACCGATATGTCATTGACGACAGTACGTGACTTGTATTTTTTGTATAAATGTTCCGCGCGCAGGGTCATGCCTTAGTCAAATTTAATGTCCTTTATCCGCAGTTGAATAGTACTTGTTCCGTTGTAGACGTTCTCCTCTATCGTGTAGACCATGCGGAAGTTGTCACTTTGTGATATCCGCTCGTAGTAACTGACCATATCAAAGCCAACTGCCTGCACCACCCTTTCGCCGCCATTCTGCCGCGCGAGAAATTTGATATGCCGGTCCTTAAAGCTCGACAAAGAATTGAAGGCAAACACGCCGGACGTTTCAAAAACAGGTTGCGGGTTCTCAGGTCCAAACGGACCCATTTGCTTTAACACGTTTACAAACTTTGCGTTCACGGCATCCAACGGAATCGAGCAGTCGATTTCGATAACCGGTGTCATCATGTCGTCGGTAATGGTGGAAGAAACGACCTCCTCGAAACGCTGCCGGAAAGCGTCCAGGTTGCTGGCGTCAAGTGTCAGACCGGCTGCATATTTATGTCCACCGAATTTTTCGAGCAGGTCGCCGCAGCTGAGAATCGCCTGGTAGAGATCAAAGCCATTCACGCTCCGCGCCGACCCCGTGATTTTGTTATTCGATTCCGTAAGGATCACAGTTGGTCTGTAAAATTTTTCAATACACCGTGCAGCAACTATGCCAATCACGCCCTTGTGCCAGGTGTTTTTGAAAAGTACTGTTGATTTTTGGGGCCCCTCCTGGTCGTTGTCGGCAATCATGGCCAACGCCTCCTCGGTAATCGACGAGTCGTACTCTTTGCGTAGTTCATTCTTCAGGTTCAATTTCTCAGCGAGCGCCATTGCTTCCGCCTCATCTTTGGCAATCAGCAGGTCAACGGCCGCACTTGCGTGTGCGACCCTGCCCGCCGCATTGATGCGCGGGCCCAGTGTGAAGATAACACCTGACATGTCAAGGTCGCTTTTGATCCCTGCAATCTCTTTGAGGGCTTTCAGACCGGGCGTCGGACTATCATTGAGCTTCTTTAGTCCATAGTAGGCCAGGACGCGGTTTTCATCTATGATCGGCACGACGTCAGATGCAATGCTCACCGCCACCAGATCAAGGTATTCAAACACGGCTGCCTCATCGCGATAGCGGCGGGCAAACGCTTGCATAAACTTAAACCCGAGACCGCAGCCACTCAATTCAGCGCAGGGATAGTGACAATCCGCCCGTTTCGGATCAAGCACGGCAACGGCGTCCGGTATTGTGTCGCCAGGCAGGTGGTGATCGCAAATGATGAAGTCTATGCCTTTGTTGTCGGCGAGGCGAACCAGTTCCGAAGATTTGATGCCACAATCAAGTGCGATGATGAGGCTGTAGCCATTGGCCGCTGCAAACTCGACGCCCGCCCGCGATACGCCGTAACCCTCAGCATAGCGGTCGGGGATGTAGATATCACATCCGGGATAAAACTTATGGAGGTACCGGTACACCAGTGCGACGGCCGTGGTGCCGTCAACATCGTAGTCTCCGTAGATGAGAATTTTCTCTTCACGGTCGAGCGCAGCTTTCAAGCGCTCCACGGCGCGATCCATATCCTTCATCAGGAAAGGGTCGTGTAATTGATCGAGTGTCGGCCTGAAGAACTGTTTCGCGCTTTCAAAATCTGTAATACCACGCTGTAGGAGCACCGTTGTCAGGTACGGGTTGGTATTAATCGCGCGCGCCAGCTGTTCGATCTGGCTGCGGGAGGGAAGGTCTTTAAATATCCAGCGTTTATCCATTCGTCATTGTTCTTCAAAAAGAACGGTTCCGCCATCACCTGAACGTCCGTAGATGCCATCGATGCCCTTTTCTCCGCGCTTTCCGTGCCGCCGGTTCGGGCCAAGGCCGGGCGGACCGCCTGCGCCACTAATGCCACCGTATCCAAATGCGCCGCCGTTATTTCTAACTGTAAGCAAGTTGCCAATCAACGCTTTGGTTACCATGGCGTCACGGCCACCGATAGTGAGCACACCACCGCGGCCGCCATCACCCCCGGCGCCGCCGTTGCCACCCCTTCCGCCGTCTCCGCCATTACAATGCTGGGTTCCGGGACTTCCACCGCCGCCGTTGCCGCCATCGCCGCCGTCGCCTCCATTTCCGCCGGCGAGGTCGATGGTCAGGTCGCCGTCCATGTGAATTTTATCAATATATAAAAAAAGATTGATTCCGGCCCCTCCGCTAAGGCCCCGCAATCCATTCCTGCCAGGCACACCGTCCCGGCAGGGACCGACTGGCGTAAGTCCCGACGTGCCATTGGTGCCCTTCTTACCGCGGACACCCCGTCCGTCGATGCGGGTGTGTTTGCCAAAGACAGCCACATTCGTCCGAATGAAATTTTCCGCCTTCAGACCGTTTAGTTTGATCGTGGAGGAATCCATCATGATAAGCGAATCCGCAACAAGAATATCGGTCGAATCCATACGGAAGACCTCATGCGGTCTGATGATCAATTTGCTTACGCGGATTTGGGCCTGCAGGGAGAGACAACAACACCACAATAGCAATACGATTAGGCTCCTCATTCTACAAAAATAGTCGGGAAATGCCTACGGCCAAACTCCATCTGGTGTTTATGCACGATCAGATGATGTCGCACCCGCCAGCGCGTCTCATCCAAAAAAAAGCAGGGATACGTCTCCGCATCCCTGCCTTTCTCTTTTCTCTCTTGAAAATCAGTTGCTTGTCCCGGCGGATTTTTCGCTCACAACGCCTTCGAGGACATCCTTTATTTCAACACGTTGTCCATCGCGATAGGGCACGATCCACGCATCTTTGACACCCATCTCACGCATGTATTTTTTAAACTGATCAGCTTCCCAGTAGTCGCGGAAAATACCGATTGTGATTTTCTGCGGCTCGCCATCCTTGACTTCGCCGCCGAGGTTCGGGTTGTTGTCAAAGTACTTTTGAAGATCTTTGTTCTTGAAAGCACCGATCTGCACCTTGAAGACAACTCCCTTCGAAAAATCCATTTCATTCACCACAGGTGCCGCCTTGAGCTGCGCCACCTCTGCCCGAAGGCTGGTGAGTTGCGCACGCGCCGCCGAGAGTTGGTCTTCGAGTTCGGCAATGCGCGCATCCTTGTTGCTCATGGTGGACTGCAACTTAGACAAGCGGTCAGTGAGTGACGATACCTGCCCTTCAGCAGCTTCTTTATCTTCGATCAACTGCCTGAGGCTTTCAGGGTTACGCTTAAACTCCTTGGCTTTGTTCTTCCACTCCTTCCTTTCTTTTTTGGAAAGCTGTGCAAAACTGGTTGAAGTTGAAAAAATTAAAGCCAGACAAAAAAATAAGACAAGTCTGTGATTCATATGGTTAAAAATTGAGTTTCATTTCAGGAGCGGAGCATCTTCCATGCGCCGCGGTCACCTCAAACTCGCTGCTGCACAATACCTTAACGTACAATAAACATACAAATAATTTTCGGATATCCCCAATGCACCTTATTTATCAGGGTTTCCCACCATCTTTTCCGGTCTCACCCACTCATCAAACTGCTCCGATGTCAGCAAGCCGAGTGCGACCGCAGCCTCCCGCAGGGTCATGTTTTCCTTGTGCGCTTTCTTGGCAATTTTGGCCGCGTTTTCGTAGCCAATGTGCGTGTTCAGGGCCGTTACCAGCATAAGTGAATTTTCGAGGTGTTGCTTCAGCACCGGCTCATTGGCTTTAATGCCGACGGCGCAATTGTCAGTGAATGAAACACACGCATCGCCGATCAGTCGTGCCGACTGTAGCACGTTCGCTGCGATGACCGGCTTGAAAACGTTTAATTCAAAGTGCCCCGTCGCACCGCCGATGGTCACGGCAGTATCATTGCCCATCACCTGTGCGCACACCATGGTCAGTGCCTCCGGCTGTGTCGGATTGACCTTGCCGGGCATGATCGATGATCCCGGCTCATTGTCAGGGATGATAATTTCACCGATACCACAACGCGGTCCCGAACTTAGCATGCGGATGTCGTTGCCAATCTTCATCAGGGAAACAGCGGCGCGCTTCAGTGCGCCTGACAATTCCACCATCGCGTCATGCGCAGCAAGTGCTTCAAACTTGTTGGGCGCCGTAACAAACGGATACCCTGTCAGCGCAGCGATCTTCTTCGCCACCAACACATCATATCCTTTGGGCGTGTTAAGACCGGTTCCCACCGCAGTGCCGCCGAGGGCCAGTTCGCTGACGGCCTCCAACGCTGTTTTGATCGCACGGATGCTGTTGTCTATCTGCTGCACGTATCCGGAAAACTCCTGACCGAGTGTGAGGGGAGTGGCATCCATGAAGTGAGTGCGCCCCGTTTTCACAATATGACTGAACGCCTTCACTTTTTCCGCGAGGACATCCCGCAGCCGCTGCATGCCGGGCAGTGTTATCTCTGTCACCTGCTTGTAAGCCGCAATGTGCATCGCAGTAGGAAAAGTGTCGTTAGACGACTGTGATTTGTTCACGTCGTCATTGGGATGAAGAATCTTCTTGTCATCAGTGAGTTTGCCACCGTGGAGCACGTGCGCCCGATAGGCGATCACCTCATTCACATTCATGTTGCTCTGCGTGCCCGATCCCGTCTGCCAGATCACCAACGGAAATTCACCATCGAGCTTCCCGGCAAGGATTTCATCGCACACTTGCGAGATCAGGTCCATCTTCTCTTTGTCAAGAACGCCAAGCTCGTGGTTGGCCTGCGCCGCCGCCTTTTTCAAATACGCAAAGGCGTAGATGATCTCCCTCGGCATGCTTGCCTCCGGTCCGATTCTGAAGTTGTTGCGCGAGCGCTCCGTCTGGGCACCCCAATATTTTTCAGCGGGGACGTTCACTTCCCCCATAGTGTCTTTTTCGATACGGTAATTCATAACGGCAGCAAATTAAATAAGAAACTGGAAAAGTCCATGGTTGATGGTCCATAGTCCTTGGTCGATAGTCCATAGTAAGTCGTAGTATTGTTAGGTTATCGCATTAACAGCAGTTGTCGATTTGTATGTCATCTGATAACAAGTGATAACCTACTATGGACCATGGACCATCGACCATCGACTATGGACTATGGACTATCGACGCTAATTGTCGCGGAAGTACTTATCCTCATCAAACACTTCCTGCGAATCGTCACCCAACGGTTTTGGAATGGCCTGGATCTCAAGAATCTTGAATTCGGTACGGCGGTTTTTCTGACGGCCTTCGGGATTGTCTGTGCCGTCGGGGTTGGTGTTTCTGGCGATGGGTCGCAATTCGCCGTATCCTTTAGCCACCATGCGGTCAGGGGAAATGCCGCGCTGGATCATATAGTTGACGGCCGACTGGGCCCGCCGTTGTGAGAGGTCCTGGTTGTATTCCACGCTCGCGATACTGTCAGTGTGCGAACTCAATTCAATGACGATCTCCGGATTGTCTTTTAATATCTGTACGAGCTTATCGAGTTCAACAGCGGCGTCGGGCCGGATGTTCGCGCTGTCGAGATCGTAATAGATATTTTCAAGCACAAATATTTTGTTCAGCTCCATACGCTCGAGTACGATTGTAGTATCGAGCGAAATGTTTGTGACCAATTGCGTCAGGGTGTTCGGGTCAACCGACTTGCCCCTGGTCGTATAGGGTTGTCGTTTCACAAGGTAGCCATCGGTTTCACCGACAAGTTCGTAATCCTCATTTTCGTACACGCGGAAGAAGAACTTGCCATCCGTGCCGGTGACATAATCCTGCATCAATTCACCTTCAGCATCCAAAAGCGACACTTTGGTGTTTGGCAGCACGCGCAGTCCGGAGCTGTCAGGTGTGTACGTGATGCCCTGCAGGTAATAGTTGATGACCTTTAGATTGGGGTCTTCGTTCACAAACGTGTAGATGTCATCATCGCCCTTACCCCCTTCGCGGTTGCTCGTAAAAAAGCCGCGGTCAGCCTTAAAGAGGAAGATGCCAAAGTCATCACCGGTCGAATTAACCGGCTGACCGAGGTTTTCCACAACGGTTTTGCCATTGACGCGGTCGACGACAAAAAGGTCCAGGCCACCGTATCCCGGATGTCCGTCGGAGGCGAAATACAGTCGACCATCGTCTGCCATATGCGGAAACATTTCATCTCCGGCGGTGTTGATCTCAGGTCCAAGATTGCGCACGCGTGAGAACCTTCCGCGCGAATCCATCTGGGCTGCGTACAGGTCGTTACCTCCATAGCCGGCCATGTTGCGACCGCGGCCCTGGCGGTTTGACGAAAAGTAAAGTGTCCGTCCATCGCGGCTGAAGGCAGGGGTCGAGTCCCAGGCATTCGGGTCATTGATATTGAGCGGTACAGGTTCCGACCATTCGCCATTGCGAAATCGCGAGAGGTACAAGTCTACATCCGCTGCCCCGCGACTCTTTCCCGTGTTGCCCTTGGCGAAAACCATGATACGCCCGTCAGGGGTAAAGGCGACGCAGCCGTCGTTGGTGTTCTCATGGTTGATGCCGGCCGGAAGCGGGGCGAGTGTGGCCAGGTCTACGATGGCACCGCGCGAAGTAACTTTGTAGATGTCTGTGAATGGGGTGCCCGTGGCTTCGTACACCTTACCATTGCCACGCGAAGAAGTAAAGTACAATTCATCATTAAGGTGGACAGGAGAATATTCCGCCGCCGGCGAATTGATTTCGTCAAGATTCTTTACGCGATAGTAATTTTTCTTCTTGTTCAGTTCATCCAGGTAGTCGAGGCCGGCGATCTGTTCCTGCGCCCATGACTTCAACTTTTCGGGCCCCTCGCCACTGACCACCTCCAGCCACGCCTTCCGCGCCTGTTCATATTTGCCGTTGGCTTCGAGCGATTTGCCGTAGTAAAACTTCACTGAGTCAGCATTAATCCCCGCGCCGCCGGCCTTGGCGTAATACGGTTCGGCTTCTTTCAACCGGTTGGACAACCTGTAGGATTCGGCGACCAGGTAATTGATTCGGCCGTCATCGGGATTCTTTTCCAGCTCCTGACGAAAAATATCGATCGTGTTTTGATACTTGCCCAGCCGAAAGGCCTTGGTCGCCTTCTTTTCGGCGCTGCATCCGGCAAGCAAGACAATGATGAAAAAGAAACTCGTCCTCATAGGATAAAACTACAAAACTCAACTGACCTTCGCTACCGTGTCGGGTATATACCGCTTCAGCCAGGTCTCCGCCGCGGGAACGATCCAGCGTTGTTCAAGATCAACCTTCGTTGCAACAAGATTATTAAACGTCAAAGTATCGGCACTTAGCGTACCATCCGAAAACTTTTCTTTCAATTGCGACACGGGCACGAGGTGTATCCCTTCTTTGGTCTGGAAGGCCACTCTGTTTCGTTCGAAGAGACTGATGCCCAATGATGCCTCCAGGTCCTTCAACGTCCTGACCGAGCTGTCGATCGAACAGCCGCTGGCCATCTGTTCCGTTTCATCGGCGGCGAGGATAACGAACTGGTCAAACTTCACGGTGAAAGATGTGTCAAAAGGCACTCCATGAACCGACCATTCTTCTGTAAAAGCGCGAAGGCGCCTGTCAATATCCGCTCGTTCTTCTTTGGCGAACGGACGATCAGCCTGAAATATCCAGACTCGGGATGTAGGGGGGAGTGATTCAAAAGGTACAAACATGGCAATGGATTTCTATTAATGTCATCAGGTTAAACCTTGCGATTCCGCAATAAGTTCTGCGAGATCTTTCACCTTCACGGTAGATTCGGCGTCCTTGCTCTTCACCCCATCGGTCAACATCGTCATGCAAAAAGGGCATGCCACCGCAATTGTTTTTGCGCCGGTGGCGATGGCTTCTTCCGCGCGATCGACATTAATGTCTTTTTTTCCGGGCTCAGGTTCCTTATACATTTGCGCGCCGCCCGCCCCGCAACAGAATCCGCGTTTACGGGATCGCTTCATCTCGACCAGATCGGCATCGAGGCTTTCAAGAACAGCTCGAGGGGCCTCGTAAATATTGTTCGCACGCCCGAGGAAACAGGAATCGTGATAGGTAATCTTCCTGCCCTTGAACGATCCCCCTTCTTTCATTCGAATGACGCCCGAATCGATCAGTTGCTGCAGGAAAACCGAATGGTGAATGACCTCGTAATGCCCGCCGAGTGCACCGTATTCATTCTTGATGATGTTAAAGCAATGTGGGCAGGCCGTCACTATTTTTTTTACTCCGTATCCGTTCAGTACCTGGATGTTGTTCATCGCCTGCATCTGAAACAAAAACTCGTTCCCCGCCCGGCGCGCGGGGTCACCGGTACAACCCTCCTCTGTGCCCAGCACCGCGAATCGGATGCCCACCGCATTGAGAATTTTCACAAAAGCGCGCGTCACTCGCTTGTAGCGATCATCATAGGATCCGGCACATCCGACCCAAAACAAAATCTCGGGAGACTCACCTTTGGCTGCGAGTTCCGCCATCGTAGGTACATTCATAGCACTGCAGGTTTATTATTCTTCCTTTGCCCAATTAAAGCGATCAGCCGGAGAAAATTTCCAGGGGGCAAAATTGGTTTCAATATTCTGATACATGTTGTTCCACGCCGGCGGCGCAGCAGATTCTTCCATCGTCACATAGCGCCGCAACTCCAGGATAATCTCCAGCGGATTGATCATCACCGGGCAGGCTTCCACGCAGGCATTGCAACTGGTGCACGCGTTGATCTCTTCTTTTGTGATGTAGTCGTGCAGCAAAGTCTTGCCATCGTCGAGTCCGGGCCCGCCCTTGCGCACACTGTTTCCCACTTCCTCCATGCGGTCGCGTGTGTCCATCATAATTTTCCGGGGAGACAACTTCTTTCCGGTTTGGTTCGCCGGACATTCCGCGGTACAGCGTCCGCATTCGGTGCAGGCGTAAGCACCCATCAACATATTCCATGTAAGGTCGTTCACATCCTTGGCCCCGAACCGGCCGGGCTCCTGGGCAGGGGGTGCGGCGGCCTCCGTATCCGCCACGCCAAGCATGAGCTTTACTTCATTCGTAATGGCGGGCATGTTGTTCATCTGGCCCGGAGGCTCAAGCCTGGCAAACCATGTATTGGGAAAGGCAAGGAAAATATGAAGGTGCTTGGACCAGGTAATGTACACGGCAAATCCCAGAATGCCGATGATATGAAACCACCAGGCAAAACGCTCGGTAAACACCAATGCCGGAAGAGAAAAGGACGCAAAAAGAGGCGTCAGCACGGAGCTGAAGTAAAGTGTGCCCGTGTCCGGATATCCGGCATGCTGCGGCTGAAGCAATTGATCGGCGGCGTTCATGGAAAGGATGGCCACCATCAGTGAAATTTCGATCACCAGGATCAGGTTCGCATCCAGTTTCGGCCACGTCGTCATCTCGTACATCTCAAAGCGGCGGACACGCAGGACGTTGCGGCGAATGAGGAAAATAATACACGATATCAACACCGCCACGGCCAGAAATTCGAAAATGTTCATCAGTACCGTGTAGAAATCGCCCAGAAAAGGAGAGAAGGCACGGTGGGTTCCCGCCAGCCCGTCGACAATGAACTCAAGCACTTCAATGTTGATGACGAGGAATCCGACGTATACGAACAAATGCAGGAGCGCCGGAACCGGCCGCTTAAACATCTTTTTCTGCCCGAACGCAATGAGCAACATGTTTCGCCATCGCTTTCCGGGTTGATCGTGGATATCGTTTGGTTTGCCCAGTCTAATATTGTTGCGCACAAAGGCGATCCTTCGGTAGAGGAAATAGCCGGCCGTGAGCAATACAACGATGAAAGCAATCTGTTCCATCATGCGTTTTTGATGATTTTGAAAAATGGGGAAAGGAAACCCGCTGCCAGACGCTGCCACCCCAACCTGCCGGCGTCCGATCCATAAGTTTCCGTTTATTTTGCACGAATTGTAAATTTATCTACTTTTGTGCCCCTGCCAAGAGGCAGCGCGTTTTTTTCCGGTGATGTAGCTCAGTTGGTAGAGCAAAGGACTGAAAATCCTTGTGTCGGGGGTTCAATTCCCTCCATCACCACATCAACTTCCGGCAAGTTCATTACTTCCCGGAAGTTGACCCCTAAAATTCGGTAAAGACTTCGGCTGGTAACTTATCGTCTACACGCACATCCCTCGGGCCCTTGTTGTCGGAGCGATCGGCGGAAAGCAAAATCCCACCATACCTGTGATAGTTGTCCATCGGCCAGATCTGGCTGGCGGAATCCTGGCGTGCGTCTTTGTAGTATGCCCATTGTTTGACAAGGTTGTCTTCCATGTCTACATAGACCCTGTATTTGTTTTCAGGCGTATCGCCCACGTTGTCGAAAGTCAACTCAAGCACATTCGCCTTTTTTCCCGTAAGGGTTGTGTCTTCTCCAAGGTACTTGAGCGTAACACCGGAGTCCTTCAGTTTTAAGGGCATCACCAGCCAGTAAGAATCGTTGATCCAGATGCTCTTCCCTTTGGATACCAACTGCTGCAGCGAGTCAGGATCGGTCACTTCTCTTCCGCTGATCTGGACACGCCCGGTCGGGCCCTCCAGGTTGATCAGATAAATGGTGCTGTCAGGAATGGACTCAATGCGAACACGACCTTCCCACTTATCCCAAACGAGGTTTCGTCTTCCAAAGAAATTCCAGGAGATATAACGGGTCTTGTCCCAGTTTTCACGACCGCCCATCGCGGCCATCACGCTGTCTGCCAGTTCAACGGCGGCAGGGTCGGAGTCAGCCATGTTAAATCCGGGTGCCGGCGGATTCACATCGGTGTCCTTTGTGTCACCCTGGCAGGCAGCCAGCAGCACTGCATTGAGTAGCAGTATACGTATCAGTGTCGTTTTCTTCATGACCGCGAACCAAGTTAAACAATTTCCGCTTGTCGCAAAACCACCGCCTTGTCACTGCGTCTCCTTAACCTTGGCCTTGCGTCCACGCTTTTTGGGTGGTGAATGGCCGGCAGCAATCAGTTTGTAGAATCGGCTGTCGGAATCCATCGAACGCAACATCAGGTTGCGCAGGAAGCCTTCAACGGGAAGGATCAGAAGCGCGACGATTACCTGAACAAAGAACTCGATCACCGGGCTATCGTCTGACGCGATACTCGCGCCGATGACCGTCTGAATAAACTCGATCAGCAAGATGATCGTGATCAACGACAGAAGCCGGCTAATGAAATGATAACGACTACTCAGTCTGAAAGAAAGGATGACCAGCGAAGCGAAGACGATAAATTCCAGGGCATAAAACCAGGACTGCTTCCAGTATGGTGGAATCACTTCGAAAGGAAGCGGATTAAGTTCGCTAATCCGTCCGAAGATGTTCCTCGATTGCACACGCAACGTGTATTCGCCCGGCGGCAAATAGGGGAAATTGATCTGGTTGTTTGCGCTTGACCAGTCAGACCATTCGCGATGCATTCCGTCAAGGAAATACCGGAACTCAATTCCTCTTGGGTTGATGTAATCAGGTTGAACCACCTCAAAAGTGACGGCGCTATTGCCCTGATCGATTTGGATGTGGCTGAAGTCGGCAATCTTGACCGCATTGTTGCGAACGGATTTAAGGAATACCGGAAAACGGCTTTGTATGGGCGTAACGTTCGCACCGTCAAACCTCAGCAGTTCATTGCCGCCACTGATCAGCCAGAGGTTTCGCGGATCGTGATCCCTTGCGATAAAACGCAGGTCATGAAAGAGATTCAGATACTGAAGGTTGTTGTTGGGATGCGCTTCGCCGAGCATGTTCCATCGATGTTCATCGCGATAAAACAGGTGGCCGTCCAGAGCGAAATATTGATAGGGTCTCGGCAGGCTGTCCATTCTGGTAAGGGAATTTCGCTTCCGCTCAAACCGGAAGAAGCCGTCGTTGTTAACAAAGAAGACCTTGTCATTAAAGTAAAGGCCGACGGTTTTGTCAAAGTCCGGATTGGTGAGTTCCGTAGCCTGCACACGCGGAATGTCACCCACACCCAGCTGAAGTTGGTAGACCATATCGAGGCCGCAAAGCCACCATTCATTCTTGCCTTCAAAGATATAATCGATCTGGTCGCCCAGGTTGCTGATCAGGTGCTGCTGAGTCCACGCGCTGGAATCATACCGCAGTGACCAGACGGCATCATTGTAAGTCGATACCATTATTCTTCGTTGCACTTGAGAGGCGCAGATGAATCGCGTCGGGCTCCGAAGGATAGGCTTTGCCTGGAGATCATTCACTTCGAAGACGCCCTCCAATCCGGCGGCCACCAGCCGCCCCTCAACCTCGACGAGATGGGATATCTTGGAGTCGATGCCCGCCACTTTTTTAAAAACATACTGGGACGAGCGCAACACCTTGTCGACGCGTTTTTCAAACCCGGCATCGGCGGTCTCGTGTTCCTCCGGTTCCTGAGGTTCGTCATCGGCCTTGTCTTTGCTCCGGTTCCTCCGCAGGAAATTAAAAAATCCCCTCCGCCTCGACGGCGCGTCCCTGACTTCATCCGTTGCATCGGCATCGGCTCCTGGCGCTGCATCGACCCTTACATATGTCACTACCTCATCGTAGACCTCGTCTTTGTGTAGTTTGAAGAGACCCAGCGATGTTCCAACGTAAACGCTGCCGCCGTGGGAGGAAGCACACAGCATGTTGCCTTTCAAGCCACTGTAGTAACTGAAGGACCTGAACGGGAGCCGTGGTGAAATTTGTGTAAATCCGTACTCATGCGCGACCCAGATATTGCCATTCGCATCGGGCATGAGGGAAAAGACTTCGTTGTCGGGGAGCCCCGTATCATAATCGATGATCTGGTCACGTTCACCCGTCAGCGGATTGACGAGCATAACACCCCCGCGCAAAGTCCCGAGGGCAAGTAGCTCGCGCCCCACCCACGCCCCGGTGGTCACCATATTGGCGTCGGCATACGGCTGATCCTTGATGGGCACTTGCTTTACCACCAGATCCTTTTTGCAGATATAGACCCGGTTATCGCTCGTTCCCAGAAGATAGGCGTCATCCCTTCTTGATTGGAACAAGACGTTGCCCGAAAAGTTGAGGTTAACGTAGACGAGCTTGTTGTTTTCCACTTTGAAGGTGGTGTTGCGCTCCGTCTGCAGGTAGAGCACGCCAAACAGTTCGAACATCCCGGTGAACGTATTCTGTCCGTTTCCCGAGACAATCATCGGAGCCCCCGGCTTTCCACTGCGATAGTGGAAGAGCTTGTTCTCGGAGAGGAAGTATGTGTCCTCTTCGATGGACACGGTCTGGAAAACGTTGCTGGTAAGCGAATCAGATAAAAACTCAATCCGTTTGAACCCGTTTTCGTCGGGGGCGATCTTGCCAAAGCCGCGCGCACCCACCCAAAAAATTTCGCCCGCGGCGTTGCTGGTAAGGCCGTACACAGCACCCGCACCCGGGATAAGGTCCCATTCACGTCCGTCAAATTCCAGCACCCCGGCCTTCATGGCAAAGTACATAATGCCATGCTGGTCTTGCGCCATATCAAAACAAACATTGTCGAACGTTTTCTCGGAGGGAGCGAGATGGGTGAGAAAATAGCTCCCGTTTTGTGCTGATGCGGAAACAGCACAAAAAAAGAGAACGCAGCCGATCACCAGGTTTTTCTTCACAACTAATTCCAAATTTAACCGGCTTTATTCAGCAAAAAAATTCCGGGCAAACATCTCGGAAAGGCGTGTCAACTGATGCGACTCCAGTTCACAACACTCTTTCGACTGGCCGCTATCTGGGCTCTGATCAGGCTGTTCTGAGGGCTTTGGAGCTCCGGATCATTCTCCAGGACCTCAAGGGCCTTGTTTCTTGCACGCTGCAGCACTTCGCCGTCGTGCGCAAGATCGGCAATCAGTAAATCCAACACGCCGCTCTGCTGTGTGCCCATGAGGTCGCCGGGGCCGCGTAGCCGGAGGTCGGCTTCGGCGATCTCAAAACCGTTGTTCGTCCGGACCATCGTTTCAATCCGCACCCGCGACTCCTTGCTTAACTTGTAATCCGTCATCAAAATACAGTACGATTGTTCGGCACCCCGCCCGACGCGACCGCGAAGTTGATGCAATTGAGACAATCCAAACCGCTCCGCATTTTCGATGACCATCACTGACGCGTTCGGTACGTCGACGCCCACTTCGATAACGGTTGTGGCCACCATGATACTCGTTTCACCACGCGCAAAGCGCGCCATCTCAAAGTCCTTCGCTTCCGGCTTCATCTTCCCGTGCAGAATGCTGATCGCCACCTCCGGAAATGCCCTGCACGCACTTTCGTACCCATCCATCAAGTGCTTGAGGTCAACTTTCTCCGACTCGTCGATAAGCGGATATACCATGTACACTTGACGCCCGCTGGCCATCTGACTCTTCAGGAAATGATTGACCTCCAAACGATGTGAGTCGAATTTGTGAATCGTGCGGATGGGTTTGCGACCGGCCGGCAATTCATCGATGACAGAGACGTCAAGATCGCCGTACAACGTCATGGCTAGTGTTCGTGGAATGGGTGTGGCGGTCATAACGAGCATATGCGGAAAGAGGTCATCGTTCTTTTGCCACAACTTTGACCGCTGTGATACACCAAACCGGTGTTGCTCATCAATGATGGCAAGTCCGAGTCTTTTAAACTGCACCTCTTCTTCCAGCAATGCATGTGTCCCGATCAGCACTTTAAGTTCACCATTCCGCAATCGTCGGTGGATGGGCGTGCGTGCGGTCTTCTTCGTGGAGCCTGTCAGCAAGGCGATCGGAATTTGCATTGCCTCTGCGTACTTGCGCAATGTATTGTAGTGCTGCTGGGCGAGAATCTCCGTTGGCGCCATTAATGCGCACTGTGCCTCATTGCCAACGACGAGCAACATACAGATGAAACCGACAATCGTCTTGCCACTTCCCACGTCGCCCTGAAGAAGACGGTTCATCTGTTTTCCCGACCTCAGGTCTGCGTAAATTTCTTTGATCACCTTCTTTTGCGCCTGCGTCAATTCAAAAGGCAGATGTCGTTGATAGAATCTGGTGACGAGCGTCGCATCGTTGAAGACAATGCCTTTGAACTTGTCTTTTCTGACGAGTTTTAATTTCAGAAGGCGCAGTTGAATATAGAACAGCTCTTCAAACTTGAGTCGCTGGCGGGCGGCTTGCAATGCGGCGTTATCGACGGGAAAGTGGATCATGGTCAACGCCTCTTTCTTGCCGCACAATTCCTCCTGTCGTAGTATATCCGGCGGCAATGTTTCCCGAATTTTATCTGAGGCAAGAACAAGAAGGTGCTGGATCAATTTGGACAAAGCCTTGCTGTCCATTCTTCCCGACCGAAGACGTTCGGTGAGTGGGTATACCGGTTGCAGCGACCGGCCTTTTTCCGCGGCTGCCGAAACGACTTCAAGTTCGGGATGGGCGATGCTGAAGGCATTTCCGAATTTCGCCGGCCTACCGAAGGCGATATACGCAGCGCCCACCTTGATTTTATCTGCGATCCAGTTGATGCCACGAAACCATACCAATTCAATTTGCCCGGTGTCGTCGCGCAGATAACACAGCAATCTTTTTTTTGTCCCGACGCCAATAAGTTCTTTACCCGTTACCGTTCCCTGCACCTGGACGTAGGGCATTCCCTCTTCTATTTCCGAAATAGCATAGATACGGGTGCGGTCCTCATAACGGAAGGGGTAGTGCTGAATGAGGTCACCATAAGTGAAAATGTTCAATTCCTTATTCAACAGCGCAGCACGCTGCGGCCCGACTCCCTTTAAATACGCTATGGGTGTTTCGAAAAAACCTGGCATATGCTGGAAATAGCAATTTTCAAAAATTAATTACATTGGGGCGCAAAAAGATGAAAATGTCTTACTTTTGGAATCCCTTGCGGTTACTATTGTGGAGATTGCTGTTATCAAGGTGCTAGTATGAAGGCTGAATCTAAACTATTTAAGGGGATATCTTATGTGCAAGTGAGCGAACTGCCACAAGCGCAACGGGAAGCTATCAAAAAAACCATCAATCCCGATCTCTACATCAAACTCCTCATTGACGGAAAAATAATCAGCGGTTGTCTCCAGTACAAAGACTACACGCGCTGGTATCAGGACCACTACCCCGGCGATCAGGTTGCGCCTGCACGCGAAACGTCGGTCGTCCCCGGCGTGAATGCCAAGCCGAAACTGGCCTGACGACTACGCCCACAATCCGCCACCACCAAGAATTTCGAGCACGTTCCCTTCCGGATCGTTGAAGTAAAAAGATTCGTCTCCGTTTTTCCAGATAACGGTATCGATAATAGCGATTCCCTTCTCCGACATTTCCGCTTTCGCGGAATTATAGTCTTCAGCGGAAACTTCAAACGCTACATGCTGGCGTCCGCTGCCGTAATGCGGTGGGGGCGAAGTCTTCTGGCGTGAATCGTCGGGATTAAAAAGGAGCAATACCGATTGCCCTACACGCAAAAAAAGGTGCTTCCCTTCGACATAGCTGATCTCAGGCATCCCCAGACGCTCGTGATAAAATTCGCGCGCCTTTTCCAGGTCGCGTATGTAGAGACAGGTTTCTTTGATCTGTTTAAACTGCATTGCACATTCGTTTTTTTACCGCGGTATAGCCATTCCAGATATCTTTCAAAATCTCTGCCGCCGGCTGCGATTGTTTGATCGCCGCCGAAACCTGACCGATCTCAAGTTCCCCTTCCTCTAAATCGCCTTCGAATATTCCGCGTTTCGCCCGGCGGTTTCCGAGCAGTGCGCGCAACGCCTCTACGGAAGCACCTGCTTCCTCCGCCGCACGCACTTGTTCCCAAAACTGGTTTCTGACCATCCGCACCGGTGTAAGCTGCTTGAGCGCCAGCATTGTTCCGCCTTCCTCCAGCGCTGTGACCCGTTCCTTAAAACGTTCGTGAGCTGACGACTCTTGGCTCACGGCGAACCGGCTTCCGATCTGAACACCCTCGGCTCCAAGTGCTTCAGCCGCCACCATCGCGCGCCCATCGGCGATTCCGCCCGCAGCGATTACGGGAATCTTGATCGCGTCCACGACCATGGGAACCAGTACCATGGTGGTCGTCTCCTCGCGACCGTTATGGCCACCCGCCTCAAAACCCTCCGCAACCACCGCATCCACACCGGCCTCCGCTGCTTTTTTTGCAAATTTGACACTCGACACTACATGTGCGACCGTCAGCCCGGCGCGTTTCAGACGCCCGGTCCACGTGGCAGGGTTGCCTGCGGACGTAAAGACAATACGAACATCCTCCTCCTGAATGACGTCCATGACTTTGTCAATGTCGGGATAAAGCAACGGAACATTTACGCCAAACGGACGCTCCGTGTGACGCCGGCAGGCGCGAATATGCTCGCGCAGTACTTCCGGATACATGGAGCCTGCCCCTAGCAGGCCCAGGCCGCCGGCGTTGCTCACCGCGGTTGCCATGCGCCACCCGCTGCACCACACCATCCCTGCCTGCACAATGGGATACGTGATGCCGAACAGGCGGCATATGCGATTGTCCTTTCCATTCATAGCCGGGAAATTACAACTAACCCTGAAACGTTTCGGGCGCCATCGCGCTTATTTCAAGCGGCAGTTCGACGGCCCGGTTTTGTACCTTGATGAGTTGTCCACAAAGAATTGATTTAGAAAATGAAGCGCAAGTCGTTGTATAACAAATCATTATCCCAATTGCCATCGGCCTTGTGGATAACTCGCTTTTTTTGTGGATATCTTTTAGGCCAAAAATTTCGTAATAAAAGCCGTTCTATAAGTAGCTGAATTTGAGGTCACTTATTGCCGCCAGCCCGGAAATTTTAACCCCGGAAAAGCTAAGGATACGGGTCGGCGGAAGCACTTATTGCGGCCCGAGAAAAAAATTTAGGCGAGCGACTATTCAAATCCTGATGCATTCGTGTTATCATCGGGTTTTTGAAAGAACTGGTTGCCGTAGTTAAAAACTGATACCCCTCATGGGACTGATCAATTCGATATTGACCTGGGTAATGAAGAAGCGCATTCATCAGATTGAGCTCTTCATGAAGTACCCTCATGACGTTCAGGAGGAGCTGTTCCGAAAGTTGATGCACGAAGCAGAAGCAACCGAATTCGGCAAGACGTATGGTTATAGCGACATCACATCCCCAGCGCAATTCCGCGAACGTGTGCCCGTCTTCACATATGAAAAGCTCTTCCCCTACATCAAGCGGTCGATGCACGGCGAGCAAAACATTCTGTGGCCCACGGAGATCACCTGGTTCTCAAAATCGTCAGGCACCACCAACCAGCGAAGCAAGTTCATCCCGGTCTCTCAGGAAGCGCTTGAAGAGTGTCATTTCAAAGGAGGAAAAGACCTGATCTCCATTTACGTGAACAACTATCCCGAAACAAAGTTGTTTGACGGCAAAGGGCTGGCAGTGGGGGGAAGTCACCAAATCAACGAATACGACTCAAGTGAATCTTCCTACTACGGCGATGTGTCGGCTGTTATCATGCAGAACCTTCCGCCCTGGGCGCAGTTCATCAGAACGCCGAGTCTCGAAACCGCATTGATGGCTAACTGGGAAGAGAAGATTGAGAAAATGGCAGAAGAAACCGCTCAGGTGAACGTGACCAACATCTCAGGTGTCCCCACCTGGACCGCGTTGCTCATTCAACGCATCGTCTCGTTGAAAAACACGCGGAGCATCCTCGACGTGTGGCCAAATCTCGAGGTATTTTTTCATGGTGCCGTCGCCTTTACACCGTACCGGAATTTGTTCCGGACACTTATTCCCAAAGGGGACATGCGCTATGTCGAAATCTACAATGCGAGCGAGGGCTTTTTTGGCATTCAGGATCAGACTGATTCAGAAGAAATGTTGTTGATGCTGGATTACGGTATCTACTACGAATTCATCCCCGTGGAAGCGCTGGACGAGGAGCACCCCAAAGCCGTCGGTCTGGGAGATGTGGAGGTCGGAAAGAACTATGCTATGCTCATCTCGACAAACGGAGGGTTGTGGCGGTATAATATCGGCGACACGGTCAGATTCACCTCCACCTCGCCTTACCGCATCCGGATCACCGGAAGAACCAAACACTTTATCAACGCCTTTGGCGAAGAAGTCATCATTGAAAACGCCGACATGGCCATCAACAAAGCCAGCCAGGTATCCGGCGCCGTTATTGACAATTTCACGGCCGCGCCTGTTTTCCTTGAGAAGGGCAAAAAAGGCGGGCATGAATGGATCATAGAATTCAAGGTTCCGCCGCGGAGTCTGGAACAGTTTACCGACGTGCTGGATGAAACGCTGCGGCAGATTAATTCAGACTACGATGCCAAGCGCCAGCACGACCTCGCCTTAGTGGCGCCAAAGATCAACGTTGTGCCACACGGAACGTTTTACGAGTGGATGAAAAAACGCGGCAAACTCGGCGGCCAAAACAAAGTGCCGCGATTGTTTAATACACGCGAGTACGTCGACGATATTTTGCGCATGGTTGCGGGCGACTAGTACGCGATCCTGTCGCCCGCGTTGACGACCACGTCACCGTTCCACCTTCTTGCCGCGACTAAACCAGGAAGCGATGCTCCAACCTGCCTTTTGCTCCACGACGGCACCACTCTCGGCCGCACGGTTGACCTTCTCCACTGTATAGAACGCAGTCGGCAAAATGCCCTTCAGCGTTTCGAGCAGGTCGTCGAGCTTCTCGCGCTCGAGGACGGTGAAGACGAGGTTCTCGTCGCCATCCGGGCCCTCCGCACGCACATAGGTATAGCGAAACCGATTCCGGTTCAGGTATTGTAACAAGTCGCCCACATCCTTTCGGGTAATGATCCTGACGATCACTTTTCCATACGCGATCATTTCTTCTATAATCATCCCGACAAAAATTCCCGCGGC
>CAYMWA010000001.1:67400-88372 GCA_964393795.1 uncultured Roseivirgaceae bacterium | reverse complement strand
GGGCTCATGAAATGTGAGAACTCGAATGTAATTGCTTTGTCGTAACCCGCCTTCGCCGCGGCTTCGAGCTTGATCCGGAGTTTTTCGAATTTGATGGGCATAAATTTGATAGGCATATCGCGATCAAATGATTCGGCATTCGTCCAGCATTGCAAGCCATATTTGTCTGCGAGCCGTTTGTTTACCGCGAAAAAGTCTTCAAGTTCATGATAGTCGATATGTCCGTCCTGAAAGGCAACGGCATCGACTGATGATTGGATGCCATCGAAGATTTCGTCCCACTCGCGCTCGTGTTCAGAAAGTGACACAGCCTCGTCTTTCGTGAGACCCGGGGAGGCGGCAAGCACCGCTTTTTTCCCATCGATCCACGGAGAGATGAGCGTTGGCAGCGCCGGGTTCTTTTCCTTGCACTGGGCGCCCAACGTGGCGAACGCCTCAGTTACGCCCTTCGTCCGGCGGCTGATCTCCATGCTCAGGTACCAGCCTTTAAAGCTTTTGTAGTGACCGTAACGCTGCCAGGCCTCATCGATCACGTACCGGTTGGCTTCGATCTCATGGTGCATATCACCCGTATCCCAGTACAAGCCGCTGTCGTAGAGGCCGAAGTAAAAATGCATGTCGTGTTTGTCAGCGAGCTGCAGAAACATTTCGACGAGATCCGCCGATGGCGCATAGCAGCCAAACTTTTCCATCAGATAGGGAGAGGGATATGTAAGGAATCTTCTGTAGCCACTCCTGATGAGAATCACCGTATCAATTCCGATCGCCTTCATCAGGCCAAAGTCTTTGTCCCACTCCTTCCTGCCCCAGTTCTGGTGCGGGATGTCATGACTAATCTCATCAAGGAATGTCCCGGTGATTTTCATACTGCGGTTCATGGTTTACAAATACTGCTTGCGCTTGAGTAATTCAACCCAGGCGATATACGCTTCCGGATTAATGTGAATACCGTCAGTAGTATATTCTGCTTTCAGTGAGCCGGTTTCGTCGGCAAACACTTCGTACAAGTCCACATAGACCAATCGCCTGGAGTTGGCCATCGCGCGCAACTTTACGTTCAGTTCGGCAATACGTGCTCGCTTGCCCTTAAGATAATCATACTTCAGCAAATCTTCGTTTAAAGGCAACACGCTTTGAACATAGATCGTCGTTTTGGGCAGCGCCTCTTGTAGCCGGTCGACTATTCGTTCGCAGTTCGTATAGATTACATCGACGGGCAAGCCCCGGCCTGTATCGTTGATCCCGATCAGGAGAAATATTTTCCTGGGATGGAGCGCAATGACATTATCGAGGCGTGCCAGTACACCGAAGGTATTGTCACCACCAATGCCACGGTTTGCTACCATTTTGCCTGGAATCAATTCCTGCCATTCGCCGCGTTCGGTAATACTGTTGCCAAGAAAAACGACATCGTGCTTTTCCGGCGTGATTCCGTCGTAAAGTTCCATCCGTTGATCGTAATACCAGTTGCGATAGCTGCTGTCAATCTTCGCCTCCGTTTGTGCGTACATTCCAGTGGGAGCACTGTAGAACAGCAGGAGTACCATCACCCATTTCGCCAATGTTTTCATAAAGTTCACTTGTTGTTACAAATATTTTTTGTCCTTGAGATACCTGACCCAGTGCAAATAGGCGACGGGCTTGAGGTGTATGCCGTCAGGCGTAAATTCCTTTTTCAGTTCGCCATCTGCTGCCAGTACTTCCCACAGGTCAACATATGTCATGTCGTTGTCGTGGGCAATCCGTTTGAGTGCCCGGTTAAGCACCACTATATCCTCATTCTTAACCTTCTTGAAAGGTTCTATCAACACGGAGTTGTTGACGGGAAGCACACTTTGCAGATACACCTTCGTCCTGGGAGCGTCTTTGGCGATTCGCGCGACGATGCGTTCATAATTCCGGATAATCAAGTGGTTCGGAACGCCCCTTTTCAAATCGTTAACTCCGATCAGCAGAAAAATACTTTTTGGTTTTTGTTCGAGGATTTGCTCCAGGCGTGCGATCACACCGAACGTGATGTCACCGGAAATTCCCCGGTTGGCCACGTTCCTGCCGGGCAAGACATCGGACCAGTCGCCGGCCTCGGTGATGCTATTGCCCAAAAACACCATCTGCTTTTTAACTTGAGGGAGTTTTTCAAAAAATTCCATCCGCAGCTGGTAGTATCCATTGTTATAAGCACTGTCAATGTCGCCTTGTGCACGGGTGGCCTGACCCGAAAACATGCCGATGGCTAAAATGGAAACGGGTAACATCAATTTTCTATTCATGAAGGTATTTGATTCGAAGGTCCAACAATGTCATGCATCTGCTTCGTTAAGGCGATCCCACCAGTATTTCTTCAACAGTGCACTGGTCATAAGGAAGATCACCCCCCAAATCAACAGCTTCCCATTTTCATGGATCATGAAATAGATGGGAATAACCACTTGTGACATTTGCCACACAATGCCGACAACGATATTGAAGGTGTCTCGCTTGAGATCCTTGTTGGGCACAAAGTCGGGACTCTCGCGCATCACTTCGCGTTTGATCGGCCCCCAAAATCCCCATGGGCGCGTCTGCCTGTAAAATTGTTTAACCGCTTCCCTATTCTCCAAAGGGGTAATATAGGTACCGATCAGGCAACCCAACAGCGAGAAAACGAGAATCGCTGGAAAGGCGTATATGTCAACAATATCGGGAAAGACAAGCAGCTTGACCGTTGAGCCAACGAGCCCCGCCAGCATGCCATAGAAATAGCCGTATCCGGAAAAGCGCCACCATATCCATTTCAACGCGTTGGCGGCCGCATACCCTCCATATAGCGCTGAAGTGATCCAGAGCGTTAGCGCGTTCAGGGAGGTAGCGTAGAATCCAAACACAATACCGACTGCCACAAGCAATGCGGAGGAAAGAATGCTCAAGCGGATGTATTGTTTATTAGAAGCGTCAGGGCGAATGTATTTTTTGTAGATGTCATTGACGATGTAGGCAGGTGCTGCATTAACAAACGCCGAGAAAGTTCCCATGAAGGCGGCGAGCAGTCCCGCCAGCAGCAGTCCCTGAAAGCCAATCGGCACGAATCGGGCAATCGCCCCCGGAAGCACCTTCTCAAAATCGATACCCGCCTGGTTCCCCATCTCCGGCCCCATGTAGACCAGGGCCAAGACGGCAAACGCCGCCACCATCAGGTAACGGGGAATGTACATCACCAGGATCGTGAGGAAGCTCATCTTTGCCGCATCCGACGGCCTGGCGGCTGAGAGTATGCGTTGCATGTCATAACTCGGTACCGGTCCGGCAATAGATGCGAAGATGCCTTTGAAGAGCATCAGCATAAACAGGATCCCGAACCAGTTAAAACCATCCGCCGCGATCTTGTCGTTCACCGACGGAATAGGTGTCGTGCTCCAATCGAGATTTAGTTTCCACCCAAAGAAAAGTTCTTTCCAGCCATCCGGCACAACCGCATCGATCTGCTCACCGGTAACCGACGTATAGGCGATATAGGCAATCACCAGGCACGACAGCGTCATGATAACAAATTGCGACACCTCCGTCGCCACCACGCTGTACATCCCTCCTTTCACCGTATACACCGCAGTGGCCAAACATATCAACAGCGCATAACTTCTTTCGGATGAAATCGTAAACACACCGAGGTCCAGCGACAAGTCCCATGGCAAGACAGAGGTGCAGAATTTACCGATCCCTTCAAAGAGGTAGGCGATAAATCCGATGACACTGACCACGGCAAAGACCACGATGACGATATGCGCGAGGCGGGCACCCTTTCCTTCGCCAAAGCGAAAGGTGATCCATTGGGCACCGGTCATCACGTTCGAGCGCCTCATCCAGATAGCCAGGTAGACAAAGATGAACACCTGGTTCCACACGGGCCACAGCCAGGGGAGCCACGCGCTCTTTAATCCGTAGATGAAGAGAATACTGACCGTCCACATCGACCCCGAGATATCAAACATCCCGGAAGCATTGCTCAACCCGAGGTAATACCACTTCAACTTGTTCCCGCCAAGGAAGTAGGATCCCATGTCTTTGGAAGCCTGCCGCGAGATATAAAACCCGAGAAACACAATTCCCGCCAGGTAGACGAATACGATGGCAATATCCAGTGAATGTAAGGTCATCTTCTGAAAGTTACAGAACTGTTTCTGATTTCCGCGGCGTGGCTTCGCTGTTGTTCAAAATGCCATTGCGCGTCGCAGGATAAGCTGGATTGGAAAAGTTATTCTAAAAGACCCTTCTTGAGTTCGTCCCACCAGCCGTTCTGAACGATGTGAACGATATCAAAGATCATTGCCCCTTGTGATTTGGCACGACACATCTGCAACGCTTTGATGAATTGTTCCGGATCGTCTTTATACTGCTCGACGTAGACGCCGGCATAGACGCGGCTTGTGTCGCTTACAATTCTGTTCACCAACTCGGCCGAACCCTCCACGGTATACCAGTCCTCTTTGCCCAACCCCTGGCCGGCTTCCGTCCGGACCACTTTGGTTGTATCGATCTGTTCGGCTTCGCGCTTATTTACCTCATAGAAGTAATTCCCGGTCAGGAAAATATCCAGCGCCTCTGAATATCCATATTGTTTGTATTCAGGCGCGGCCCAGTCAAAGTCCAGCGAAGGATCATAAGACGTACTCGCCCAGTTTACGCCCACTTCATAGTACGTGGGATACCAGGAACCCGTGTAGTCGCCAAACAAAATATCCGGATTGGCTGCTTTGATGACATCCCTGGCCTCGTAAATAAAGTCGTGAATCACCTTCGCGCGCCACAGCAGCCACGATTTGAACAACGGACCATCTATGCGCCGTGGCTTGTCTCCGCTTGACCACGAAAAAATATCGGCTGGCCAGTTTTCAACTTTCTTGCCGATGAAGTCCTCAAACAATGCCCTCGAGGCATCTGAAAAGTCGGCTTCAATACCGTCGTAGCGTACGCGGTCGAGTACAATACCGTCGAGATCGGGGTACATCGACACGAGCTCTTCAAGAATGGCAAGTTCATAATCCTGAACTGCTTCCAGTGCGGGATTCAGCATAGCGGAATATTTCTTCTTTTGTGCTGTTATCGGTGTCATGCCTGTCGGAAGATAGCTGATCGTCTGCCAGTGTGCTTTTGATGAATCTTCGTATACAACACCGCGGTCGAAGAAATTATGTCCGGCGACAAACACGTTGGTGGAAGCGTGCACGGTCAGGCCGATTTTGTGTCCTTCTTCAATAAAGAGTGACAGCATATCCCAGGACAAATCCTTTTCACCACTCTGGTATTCGCCGTGCCATTCCTGCATGACGGGCGCAATCTTGCTGGGGTAGAGCACTTCTCCGGTAATCGGCTTAACGTCGATCACGACGTCGGTAACGCCGGCATCTTTCGCCTTATGCAGATAGTAAACAACGGAATCTTGATATGAAAACCTCTTGAAATTGGCCGTGGCATCGAAGTATAGAAAATTTCGTTCTCCTCCTGCAGGCGCAACGGCGGTGTCTTTGCTTCCACTGCATGCGCCCATCAACATAGCGGCAAACACAGCAAATAAAAAAATGGGGTTTCGATACTTCATCGCGTTAAATTGGTTCACTTGAAAAATGGTATTACAGATAGGTATTATTCGGCGGTTGTTTGCGCAATGCCCTCTTTGACATATTGCCATTGATCTTTCAACTTGAGATGAATCATGTCGAAAAGGAAGTAGCCATCGCAGGCGTTCATCGCCGCATCCACTGATTGCGTGATGGCACTATTCACTACCTGATCATCGGAAGTGGCCCATGCACCATTCCCGACATCCGGTCCTCCGATAACGACGGCATCACCCTTTATTCTGCTCATCGCGTTAGCGCAAAAGCCCTGGATGGTCCAGTCCGTCGATCCGTATACACGCGTAGGCGCGGCATAGGCACCAATCAGGATGACGTCCATCAGATCCGCATAGCCGTACGTTTGGTATTTGGCGGTCGCCCATGAAGGATAGACCGATGCGGTATTGAATTTCTTGCTGGCCCAGTTTACGCCGACGCCATAGTAGGTCGCGTACCATCCGCCCACATAGACGCCGAAACTGATATCGGGATTCACCGCCTTCACACGAGCACGGGCCGCATCCATAAAGTCGTAGATAACCTTCGTCCGGAATTCAAGCCACTGCTTGAAATAGACCGGTAGCGTTGCGGGTAGCGATCCGGTAACCGTGCCGGGTGTCATAACATCATCGGGAAACCTGGCAACGTTGTGGCCGATGTACGCTTCAAACTTTGCTTTCGTGTACGCTGAAAAATCACTGTCGATTTCGTCAAAGCGCCCACGATCGAGGATAATGCCGTCAAGTTCGGGATACGCAGCCAAGTCCGCAAGCATATCGCACAGGTAGTCCTGCACATCCTGGTGAACAGGGTTAAAGAACCTTGCACCACTGCCGCCCACATCGAGTGTGCTGACGATTCCCGAAGTCGTCAGCAGTTGGGTGGCCCATTCGCGCTTGTCGGTCTCGCGAAACAGCATGCCACTCGGACCAAGGCTCGTCACATTGCCTCCCACAAATGTATTCACGCCGGCATGCACCTTCAAGTCCAGACTGTGGCCGGCGTCGATGAAAGCCTGCAGATAATCCCAGGTCGCGGTGCGTTCAATTTTCGTGTAGCCTTCCGGAAGCCAAGCACCAAGCCACTTCACCTGATCAACGACATCGGTCTTGAAGAGCACGTCACCTGTTGTCGGACGCACGTCGACGACCACATCCGTAAACCCGGCGTCCTTTGCCAGTTTCAGATCCCGAAGGATGTTTTCCTTGCTGTTGGCAAAGTCGGGGAAGTTTGCTGCCGCGTCTATCCAGATGTATCGCGGCTTATCGGCGTTAGGCGTCTCGTCTTCCCAATCCCATTTAATGTCGTCGCCATCGTCCTTGCAGGACGCCATAAAGAAGACTGACACACAGGTCAACAAGAGCGGAATTAAACGGCTGAGCTTTCGATTCATGAGGTACTGATCTGTTAAAAGAAACCGGTTCTCCCCGAACGGAAGAACCGGTGCTATCTAGAAATTGATTACATATCGATACAGTCGAACTGATATCCCACCACGTATCCGTTAGTGAACATGAAATAAAGGTAGAGGTAGTAGCCATCATCGGAAACACGAAGCGCAACGTCCCCTGTTCCATTTCCGTTTGCCACTACAGGAGTCACTGCTTTCGCGCCGTAGGTATCGCGCGCAGCTTCCCACACGACCGCGGGACTTGTACGCGTTTCGAGGTTGCCTGTGAAATCGGCGGAATTGGTTACGTCAAGCAACCACACACCGTCGGCCGCTCCCCAGGTAAAGCTGTTCACCCAGTTGACTGTCACATAGCTGGCATTATTGAACCGTCGATAGTCCACCGCATTGGGAATATAGTTTGTGCTGATCGGATCAAGCTTGGCGCGCACCTCGTTGGTGGCACCATTCACCCATGCGAAGGTGTTGTCGGAATAAGAGGCAACAAAGTAATCGCTGTTCACGTCCGTGTTCGAGGTATAAATGACATCAGCGTTTGTCGTCCAGCCTTTCGTCAGTCCCGTCATGGTTACGATTTCAGGCGTCTGAGAAGTCAGCACGCCTCCCACTACGGTCCAGCGCGCAATCATTTGTCCGGCGGCAAGAATTGGAGCAGTGATGATCGCATCACCGTCGATGCTTCCCTGGATAGACAGCTTACGTCCGATGGCTTGGCCTCCGTCCCACTCGATCATCAATTCTGGCGTTGAAGTGACCGACGTGATCTTCCATACCTTGAACGAGCCGGCATTGGGCGACAGGTTACATACGAGTATGTTTCCATCGCGATCGGCGGTCGTGTAGAAGTTAGTCAGGCTTCCCTTTATCGCGCCGAGGTCGACCTCTCCCACTTTCTCCCCCGTCTTCGCATCAATGTAAATGCTGTTTTCGTTACGCGTATTGATCACAACGTAGTCGCCGGTGGCAGCAATGCCGCCGGTGAGGTTGTCCACCGCAATACCGAGATCAGCTTTCAGTTTCTTGGCGAACATGAGCTTCGCACTTCCGGTCCGGATACCATAGGGCAGCTTATCGGGCACCGCCTTTATCACTGTGTACTCGCTCTTCGTAACGCCATCATGGGCTGTCACGGTCAGTGTCACCGGCTCGTTATAGTCAAGCGCGGTAGTAGCGGGGTTGGGTGAAATGGTGGCATGATACGACAATTTTACTTCGGCGGTAGCCGGCTCCAGGTCACCGATAGTGATCAATGAAATGGTCTTTTCCTCTTCATTGACAATGCCGGTCAGGCCGAGAGAAGGCAACTTGAATTCTTCTATCTGGCTCTTGTTGCTCTTCCTGATCTCTGCCTTCACAATATATTCCTTGCGCTCTTTACGCTGGTCAGTGATCGTGATAACGTTTTCTTGCGTCAGGTCCATGTACAACAGGGCGGGGCTCAGTATTACGTTGTCGTCAAGATTCGCTCTGACGCGCATCCGCCTCAACTGTGATTCACTCACTTCATGGTCACTGCTTTCAGGATAAAAATAAGGAATCGGGATGATAATCTCGTTGCTGCCGGGGCTAACGAGTCCTGTAAACTCGCCCGTGCCGTCTGCAAAAGTTGCCACAATGCTGTTGATGCCGTTTCTTGACACCGAAGGCAACAATTCATCGGGATGCTGGCAGCCGCTCAGCATCACAAAAAAGGCCGCCACAAAGGTTATGTATATCTTGTTATTCATTGTTCCGGATTTTTATTTCCACTGATCATATTGCTCAATAGCCGAGTTGTTGGCAAGCTCGCTGTAAGGAACGGGCAGCACATAGGTCTTTTCAAGAAAGACGCGGTCTTGCAGATCACAATCGACATACTCATAGACCAGGCCGTCTTCGCTTTGCGCGATCTTCATCCCATGGACGCGATAGCCGTTGTACTCGATGTGTGCCAGTTTCCAGCGACGCATATCCCAATAGAGATGGCCTTCGTAGGCAAGCTCGATTTTACGCTCCTGGCGGATGGCCTGGAACAGGGCGTCGCCGGAAAGACCTTCCCTGGCCGGCAACCCTACCCCTGGACGCGTACGAACAGCATTGATATCTTCAAGGGCAAGCCCGCTCTTGCCGAGGTGGTAATTGGCTTCCGCGCGATTCAGATAAACCTCTGCAAGGCGGATCTCCACCCAGGTCTGGGTACTGCTCACCGTTTCAAGGTCGATGTGTGTTTCATCGACATATTTGCGCAGGTAGTAGCCGGTGGTGGTCCTGCCTTTCGCGTAGGTGTCATCGCGATAGCCCATATAGCGACCGTTGGTTCCGTTCACACTGTTCTCCATTGTCTTCCCCTTCCATATCGCGCCGTTGTAAATCACCGTGGCATGGAAACGCGGTTCAAGTTCTTCGTAGGGAGGTCTGGTGGTCGTACCACCATCGGCATTGTGCCAGAGACTCCAGTCTACCAGCGTTCCATCACTCTTTTCGTACGACTCCACCATTTCCTGCGTGGGCGTGCCGCTGCCGCCCTGGTTTTCAATTTCACCAAACGGGACGTAACTCTTGTCAAAGCTATGGTTCGGACCGCTAGGCAGATAGTTATACTCAAGAATGGATTCTGAATTACCACCTTTCCACGCGTCTTCATAGTTGGGCACGAGCGCATACTGATTCAAATTGAACACCGAATCGGCTGCAACTTTCGCTGCTTCCCACCGCTCGGCATAGAGCATGGCGCGCGACTTAAAAGCAAACGCCGCGCCTTTGGTTACCCGGCCACTGTTGGCGGGATCCCACTTTGCTGGCAATACCGAAGCTGCGAAGTCAAGGTCTTCCGCAATCAGGTCCCAGGTCTCGGCAGCGCTCGACCGGTTTTTGTTTTTCTCCAGGTTCATATCGGTATAAAGAATGACTCCCCCATGGCGTTTTGCAAGTTGGAAGTAAAGAAACGCGCGGAAGAACCGGGCCTGCCCTTCCACCAACTTGTTGGTCGCCTCGTCGAGTTTCGAATACTTCTGGAGTCCGACAAGAAACTCGTTTACCCGCCGGATTCGCTCATACGTCGGCTTCCAGGTGGCCAGGAGGTTGCCTGTTGGCGACATGGTCTCCGGGGTGAACACGTAATTGTTCGCATCCCCGGCTCTGGCACCGGGCACGTATGATCCGTACTTCAGTGTCTCTGTCAATCCTTCCGTCAGGTTGCCGTGGAACTGGTCTTCACCAAAATTTCCGTAACGGTCCAGGTAGGGATAGAACGCCGTTACATATAACATGACGTTCGTTTCATCTTCCCAAACCACCAGATCCGAAATCCGGTCGGTCGGTGTCGTTTCAAGAAAGTCGTCACACCCGAAGAAGCTCACCGCAATCAGCAGCAGGGTCGGGATAAATATTTTACTTTTCATACTATCAGAAGTTTATGCGTTAGAAAGTAAGTTTGAGTCCCATAGAGTAGATCCGCTGCTGCGGATAAAAGCCGTTCGAAACGTTGGGTTGCTCAGGGTCGATACCGTACTTCGTGAGCGCGCTCCACGTAAACAGGTTCGCTCCCTCCCCGTATATTCTCACGTTGTTGATGCCGACCGCATCAAGCCACACCTTCGGAAGTGAATAACCAATCTGGAGGCTCTTGACGCGGAGGTAGTCACCGTTCCTGTACCAGAAGGTTGACGAGAAGGCGTTGTTTGAACTTGCCGTCACCACTGCCAACCGGGGAAACTCAGCGTCGGTGTTATCTTCTCGCCATGAATTTTCGACCAGGTACCTCGGTGAGTTACCACCGTGATAGAAAGGCTTCGTCATGGAAGTGTTATCCATCACCCCGGAAGAGTAAACACCGGTAAGTGCCTGGTCCCGTCCGAGTGAACCTTGTACGAAAAGGGAAAGGTCGAAGCCCTTCCAGCGCGCGTCGAAGGTAAACCCGCCCATAAATTTCGGATGGTTTGATTTGCCGATGTATCCACGGTCTTGTTCGTACGAAATCACACCATCGCCGTTTCTGTCGACGTACTTGATGTCACCAACACGAACCGCTTTGCCGGTGATCAATGCTGAGTTCTCAATTTCTTCCTGGCTTTGGAACAGGCCGGCGGAAATGAACCCTACCTGCGCGCCCACTTCCTTGCCGGTAAGCTTCAGCCAATCCGGTGTGTTTTCAGAGTCACCATACCGCAGCCAACGGCGCTTTGTGTATGACCCCACAACACCAACCTTGTAGTAAAACGCTCCAACGTTGCGGGTATGCGACAAAGCGATCTCAAACCCTTTGTGCTCCTGCTTATAGTCGTTCTGATAACCAGGGACATATCCACCGTAAGAATCAGGATACGTTGACGCCGCGGAACTCAACATATCGTAGATGTATTTGTAAAACACATCAAACTCCATGTCGATGGTGTTCAATAAGGTCGCGTCAAACCCGGCGTTGTACTGAAGCGCCTTCGCCCAGGTAAGGTTAATGTTGGCAGGCTTGGAGGTGATCAGACCGTTGTGCGGCTCACCACCAATCACGGCTGCAGGCTCTTGGAGCATGGACAGCGTGTTCAGGAAAAAGTACGGATCGATCTGGGTCGTTCCCGTCAGGCCGACACTACCCCTGAGTTTGAGATAATTGACTTGACCGGACGCGGGGAACCAATCTTCCTGTGAAATCGCCCAGCCAAGGGAGGCCGCTGGAAATGGCGCCCAGCGCTTGCCAGGTACCATACCGCCGAATACATAGCTGCCGTCATAACGAGTGGAGACTTCTGCAAAATACTTATCGGCGTAACTGTAGTTGATCCTTCCCACATAGCCTGCAATCCGTTCCATGTCGCTTCCGCCTGTAACTTTTGTTCTTTCATCTTCGAGATTAGCGCGATCCAATTCATCCAGCGAGAGAATATCAAGATCATAGCCGTAAGCTCCAAACCTGTTCGCGTCGCGCTGAAACGTCTCGACCAGGGCAAGTGCGTTGATACTGTGCTTCCCGAACTGATTTTCATACTTGATACTGGAGTTGGTAACCAACTGCGCATAGCGCGAAAGCCCCTGGATAAGACTTACCGAGTTTCCGCGTGCGTCAACCGCATAAACATAGTTAAGATCCGTCATCCCCGCCGTCGGAGAGGATGCTACTTGTGTATAGTAAGGTTTGTTGAACGCTTTGGTCCCGGTATTGCCAATGTCGTACGCCGTCAAAAACTTCAAGCTAAGTCCTTTGACGAACGGCACATCATAGTTCAGCGCGATGTTGGTCTGAACAAAGTCGCCGCGCGACCGATTATATCCCGTCAGGTCGGATGCTGCGAGCGGGTTGACAAACGAACTGGCCGTTCTGGTCGATACGGGCACGCCGTCGATATATTGCGGCACATAAGGATGCGCGCGCATCGCCTGCTGCGGAATATTGTTCCAGTCACCCGGCGATGCCGAGTAGCCCGGGCGCTCTCGCTGTTCGATACGTCCGCCCACACCAAATGACAACTTGAGGTTATCAGCAATCACGGCGTCTATGTTGGAGCGCAGGTTCAGACGATTATAGTTAAACCCCTTGACGTTTCCTTCCTGCCGGAAATTACCGAGTGACACGAAGTAGTTGAATTTGTCCGTCCCGCCCGTAGCGTTGACGTTGTAGTTGGCCGTCTTACCGACGCCGAAGGTCTTTTTATACCAGTCGGTGTTGCCCCATCCGTCGGAGTCATCACCGTTGCGCATCTTTTCAACGTGTTCTTGAGTGAATACAGGCTGATCGCCGTCCATTTCCCGTGCGCGGTTATACCAATAGGCATATTCGGGTCCGTCGAGCATGTCGAGCATTAACGCGTTCGTACTCACACCGTGAGTAGCATTAAACGATATTCTCGAGGCACCCTCCTTGCCTCTTTTGGTGGTGACAATGACCACCGCGTTGGCATCCAGTCCGTAGACCGCGGCTGAAGCGGCGTCCTTCAAGACGGATATGGTTTCTACTTCGTTGGGATCAATTTCAGCAAAGGGTCGTTCAACACCATCGACAATATATTTGGGCGCCGTACCACGAACCGTGAGGCCCGCACCATCGGCCCCGGGCTGCCCGGATTGCTGCAAGGATACCACCCCGGGCACAACGCCGCCCAGCCTGCTGGTCAGGTTACCGACCGGTGCCTTAAGCAGTTCCGTTCCTTCAATTTGCGAAATGGCACCGGTTACGCTCTCGCGCTTCTGCGTGCCATAGCCGACCACCACGATCTCATCCATCGTGTGCACGTCCGGCGTCAGCGAAACGTTGATCACCGATCGGTTGCCCGTTGAAATTTCCTGAGAAAGGTAACCGACAAAGGAAAATACCAGCACGTCCTGCGCGGTGTTCAAACGCAGTGAATACATGCCTTCACCATCGGTAGTAGTACCGGTGGTTGTTCCCTTTATTACGACGTTGGCTCCGGGCAACGGCTCACCGCTCTCGTCGGTTACCACTCCTGTGATGATGTCTGACTGTGCTTGCACGTGGAAGCAGGCGAGTGTCAGTGCGAGCAGTATCAGAATACTGCGCGCGTTCTTCGTAAAATCAAGCCCCATGATTAGATCAGGTTTAGGTTAAAATTTAATTGTGTCTTGGTCGATGATGTTTTTCGATGATTGTGTACTGATTCGTTAACGCAATTAATAAATTCTTTTATTAATTATACGGCTAATAAAAATATATTTTGCTTTATATCCAAATTTCAGTAATTTTCTTTTTTAATAAATGCGATTTATTGTATTTGTGCCACATAAATGGAGGATTCAGGCCGAAACGGGGAGAAAGTCTCGCGTCTGTATCGGGAATAATTTTTCCAAAGTGGCTCGTATTGTAATTTTTTGTTTAAAATCGGCGTTGCCGGAAAATGGAGCATCCGGCTGCAAAAGCAACTGACATGAATCCAAAATCCTCATTTTTTAAAGACCTTCAGGCGGAAGCACCGAACGGGGTCGCCTACAAGAACCTCACATTAAAAAAGAAACTTCTCAACCACCTGGCCAGCACGGGTGACGCGACGATCACGGATCTCAGCAAGGCGCTGCGGACGAGCACGCCGAAAGTGAACACATTGGTCAGCGAACTCATTGAGGCCGGCCTGGTGAAGGATTTCGGGAAAGTGGAGTCGACGGTGGGCCGGCGGCCCAGTCTCTACGGACTGCGACCTGATTCGTGTTACTTTCTGGGAGTGGAGGTTACGCACAACCGTATCAACATTGGTCTCATCAATTTTCAAAAGGAGCTTATCAAAACCTCGCGCGACATTCCTTACAGGCTGGACAACACTCCCGAGTCGCTCGATGCGCTGTGTAATGTGATCAACGATTTTGTTGGCCACCTCACGGTGAACAAGTCGAAAATCGTTGGGGTTGGCGTCAACCTGACGGGCCGGGTAAACTACAGAACAGGGCACAGCTTCAGCTACTTCCACTTCAACGAGCTGCCTCTAACGAAAACCATCAGGCAGAAGACTGGCATTCCGACCTTCCTCGAGAACGATTCGCGCGCAATGGCGTATGGAGAATTTACCTGCGGCATTGTTAAGGGCGAAAAGAACGTACTCTTTATTAATATAGACCACGGCATCGGACTCGGCATGTTGGTTGACGGGCAATTGTACTATGGGAAATCGGGATTCTCGGGCGAATTCGGACACATCCCTGTTTTCGATAACGAGATCATATGCCAGTGCGGCAAGAAAGGATGTCTGGAGACGGAGGCTTCGGGGAAAGCGCTTGTTCAGGCGTTCCGCCAGAAGATAGAGGAGGGCGCGACGAGCATTGCCACACGAAACGGCAAGGCGATATCGGAGATTGAACTTGAAGACATCATCGCCGCCGCGAAAAACGACGATGTGCTGGCAATTGAACTGATCGGCGAGGCAGGTGAGAAGCTGGGTAAAGGTGTGGCGCTGCTCATCAACTTGTTCAATCCGGAAATGGTGATTTTGGGAGGCAAGCTGTCGTCTACTGGTGATGTGATCCTGTTACCGGTAAAGAGCGCCATTCAAAAATATTCGATTCAAAAGATAAGCAGCGAGACCGCGGTAAACTTGTCGCAGCTTGGCGACACTGCCGGTATTCTCGGGGCGTGTCTGCTTGTCCGCAATCGGTTGTTCAGTTGACCACCTACTACCTGTAGGCCTGATCTTGCCAAATTGTCAACTGCCAATTGCCTATTTGATTTAAAGTAGTCCGTACGGGAATCGAACCCGTGTTACCAGAATGAAAATCTGGTGTCCTAACCCCTAGACGAACGGACCATCTGGCTCAAAAGGAGTGCAAATATAGACCCACTGTCCGTATTTACAAACCGCCGCAATAACTTTTTAAGTAAACCCTTTCGCCATTAAATTGGTTTTACTGCCGAGGACTTTTATTTTTGCAGCCTCACCTGCCGACCGGCAGATAATCAGTGACTTAAACATTTTAGCATCATGACGAAAGTAGGTATTAATGGATTTGGCCGTATCGGCCGCCTTGCATTCAGAGCCGCCCTCTCCCGCAAAGACATCGAGGTTGTAGGTATTAACGATCTTGTTGCGCCAGACTACATGGCGTATATGTTGAAATATGATTCCACACACGGAAAATTCGACGGCACTGTTGAAACCAAGGATGGCAACCTCGTCGTGAATGGCAAGAAAATCCGCGTCACTGCTGAGAAAGACCCCGCTAATCTCAAATGGGGCGATGTCGGCGCCGAAATCGTCCTCGAATGCACCGGCCTCTTCCTCACCAAAGAAGCTTCCCAGAAACACATCAGCGCGGGCGCGAAAAAGGTGGTCCTGTCCGCTCCCGCCAAAGATGATACCCCCACCTTCGTCATGGGTGTTAACCACAAGAGCCTGAAGCCGGAACAAACCATTGTATCCAACGCTTCCTGTACCACGAACTGCCTGGCACCGCTCGCGAAAGTACTTCATGACAACTTCGGCATCGCTGAAGGACTGATGAGCACGGTGCACGCTGTCACTGCTACCCAAAAAACTGTCGACGGCCCCTCGGCCAAAGACTGGCGCGGTGGCCGCGGGGCGTACCAAAACATCATCCCCTCCTCTACCGGCGCAGCCAAAGCCGTTACGCTTGTCATCCCTGACCTGAAGGGCAAGCTTACCGGAATGTCTTTCCGTGTGCCGGTTGCCGACGTTTCTGTTGTCGACCTTACGGTAAGGCTTGAAAAGCCCGCCAGCTATGAAGACATCAAGAAAGCGATGAAAGCCGCTGCGGAAGGTGAATTGAAAGGCATTCTCGGCTATACGGAAGACGCTGTTGTATCGCAGGATTTCCTCGGCGACGCGCGCACCTGTATCTTCGACGCCAACGCCGGCATCGCACTCAACGACAACTTCGTGAAGGTCGTCGCATGGTATGACAATGAATGGGGATACTCCAACAAACTCATCGACCTCGTGCAGGAAGTGGCCAAGCTGTAACAGTGCACTTTCGGCCTCTCACGGGGCCACACGATAAAAATTTCTTCCAAAAAGGCCGCTAAATGCGGCCTTTTTGCGTTTCCGGCACGAAGATTTAAGGATTTCGGCTGGCACATAAGCCGATTCTTTGCCGTTTTTCGTTATAGGTGTCAGGGAGGTAGCATGCAGGATTTTTACGAAGCATTAGGTGTTAGTAGAACCGCGAGCCAGTCGCAAATCAAAGCGGCCTTCAAGAAGATGGCCATGCGGTACCATCCCGACCACAATCCGGGCAACAAGCAGGCGGAAGAGACCTTTAAGTTTCTCAATGAAGCGTACCGCACACTTTCCGACCCGGTCAAGCGGTCGCGCTACGATGCGCGTTTTCATCTCATCACCGAAGAACTCAATGATGCCTACTGGCAGGAAATCAAACGCAAGCGCTACCAGCAGTGGCGACAGTCGCGCGATAACTTCTATCGCGTAGACCGAAATTACTTCAAAATTCAGGGACTCGCATTTCTCGTGTTCCTGCTGATTGCGGGCTTTTGTTTCGCGGTCATCAACACCGCCCACTACTATGTCCGGCAGCAGCAAATGGAAAAGTGGAGGGCCAACAGCCTTCAGCTCAAACAAGTGAACGGACTCTTCGGCGCCGGTAAATTTCACGATGCTTTCAGCCTTATCCGCACTATGGAAGAGAAGGATCCCCTCGACTTCCGCTTTGGCTTCGTGCGCGACAGCCTGGTGAGCGCGCTGCGGAAGCGCGCCGATCATGAGTTCCGCGACAAAGATTTCCGGTCGGCGGTAAGTCACTATCTCGTCCTGAAGAACTACGAAAACCCTGTGCGGTATGAGACCCTTGAAAATATGGCGATGTGCCAATACTACCTGGGCAACTACAAAGAATCGCTCGAAGCCATGAAACACCTGCACAATCAAATGCCAGGTGATCTCGGTCTGATCTATCGGATCGGCGTCGTGAACCTTGAGAAACTCGACAATGCGGAGGAGGCCCTCCAGTATTTTACGCTGGGAAAGAAACTGTTTAAGGAAAACCTCAGCCGCGTGTACGGAGATGCCTTCCAGATCGTCATGAACCCGCGCGACGCGCCCGAGATTTATTACAGCATCTTTAAGGGCAGAGCGCTCGCGAACATGAAAGTCGGCCACTTAACTGACGCCGTCACCGATTGCAATTGGGCCGTGTACCTGCGGCCACAGAACCCGGAAGGCTACTACCTCAGGGCACTCGCCAACGTCAGCGCCCGAAATTACCGTGCTGTCTGTGAAGATATCCGAAAGGCGCGTGAACTCGGTTCCGAGCAGGCGGGATTGATCGGCGACCGCTATTGTCGCGGAAGATATTGACCGCGGGCGGATCGGTGCTTAGCCCATGTAATTGACCGACACCGACATCAGGATACCAACGATAACGGCTGCAAAAAGTACCAGAAGTTGTCTCATCCGGGCAGCCATTCTGGCGTTGGCTCTATGTCTGAAGTCGGCGCGATACATAAGCATTTAATTTCTTAAAGGGTGAACGACCTGTCAAAGTTGATCACTTACGCCGGCCAATGCTGTGAAAACCAGCGCAAAACCATACATCCGTATCCTAGTTGTGTAAATTAGCGCGAATCGCCCGATTATCACATATGAGGATTTCGAGTAGCTTTACTGCCATGGATTTTGATCCGCACATTTTTCTCAGCCACCTTGCTCAGACTTCCCCCTCCCCTTTGCTGATCCCGGTTGAGCGCGCCGAAGGTATCTACCTGTTCACACCTGAAGGCAAGCGTTACACGGATCTTATCTCCGGCATCGGCGTAAGCGTTGTCGGCCATCGGCATCCCAAGGTGATTGCAAGCATCAAGGCGCAACTCGACAAGCATATGCACGTCATGGTCTATGGCGAGTACATCCAATCGGCTCCCAACCTGCTCGCCGCAAAGATCACGAGCTTGCTGCCTGCCAACCTCAACACCTGCTACTTTGTAAACTCAGGCACGGAGGCCAATGAAGGCGCCCTGAAACTTGCGAAACGCTATACAGGCAGATCAGAGATCGTGGCCTTTCACGGCGCTTACCATGGCAGCACGCATGGATCGCTTAGCGTCTCGGGGAACGAGGGCCGGAAACGGGCCTTTCGCCCGCTGCTACCCGATGTACGTTTTATCCGGTTTGGGAATTTTGACGACCTTGAACTGATCACGGAACGATCCGCTTGTGTGATCATGGAAACGATCCAGGGCGATGCAGGCGTCCGCATTCCGTCTAAAGCGTACGTCGCGGCCGTGCGCAAGCGCTGCACCGAAACAGGCACGATTCTTATCCTGGATGAGATTCAATGCGGGATGGGAAGGACGGGAAAACTTTTCGCCTTTGAGCATTTTGGCATAGCACCCGATATCCTGACCGTTGCCAAGGCCTTTGGCGGCGGACTGCCAATAGGGGCGTTTATTTCCGACCAGAAGATTATGCGTACATTGACACACGACCCGATGCTGGGCCACATCACCACGTTCGGCGGCAACCCGGTCTGCTGCGCTTCGGCGCTTGCCACACTCGATGTCTTGCTGGAGGAGAAACTTATTGAAACGGTAGAAGAAAAGGGCCGGCTGTTTGAACAGTACCTTCAACATCCGGATATCCTTGCGCTTCGACGGATTGGCCTTCTTTTCGCTGTTGATTTTGTGTCGGCTGAAAAGGTGAACGCCATCGTCAACGGCTGCAAGGAACGCGGAGTCATCTGTTACTGGTTCTTGTCTCACCCCAACAGTTTCCGCATTGCGCCGCCGCTTACGATATCTGAATCGGAGATCGGAGAAGCGTGCGCCGCTATCATCGACGCAATCAACAACAGCTAATCATCACCTATGGCAACCCGCTCCTGGAACCGACTCGACTACATTTTCAAAGTAATGGTCATCATTGCGTTGAGCGTCTACGCTGTCATTCTTCTACGCGACATCGTGATCCCACTGGCTTTTGCCGTCTTCCTCTCAATGGTGCTGCTCCCGGTGGTGTCGAAGCTTGAACGCCGGACAGGGACCACCTTCGCAGTGACTATCGTCGTCGTGGGCGGCACGATCCTCTTTGGCGTATTGATGTGGTTGCTCATCAGCCAGATCATCAGTCTTGTCAACGACCTTCCCAATTTACAGGAGCGCGCTAACAAGGCAGTAGCCGACCTGAAGGGACTGGCGTGGTCGAGATTAAACATAGACCAGAGCGATCTCAACCGCATGGTCCAGGATTTCCTCAAAAGTGTGAGCGTATACCTCGGCGCCTTTCTTGTCACGACGGGAAACACGATTGCTACGCTGGTGCAAATCCCGATCTACATGTTCCTGCTGCTGATCTACCGTGACAAGTTTAAACAGTTCTTCCTTAATTTATTTCCAAACGGCGGCGAGGAGTTGATGTGGCAAAAGGAGATCGAAAACGTAACACATGGATACATTACCGGTCTTCTCTTGGTGACGATGATCGTCGCCGCACTCAACACCATCGGGTTGCTGGCACTCGGCATCAAGCACGCCATTTTTTTCGGATTGCTCTCGGGAATCCTGACCATCATCCCCTACGTGGGAATTTTTATCGGAGCACTGCTCCCGACGCTGATGGCGTTGATCACCAAAGACAGCGCCTGGTACGCCGTAGGCGTGGTGGCTGTTTTCATGGTCGTGCAGTTCCTGGAAGGCAACTTCATTACGCCGCGCGTCACTGGCTCGAAGGTCAGCATCAACGCCCTCGCCGCGATTATCGCGCTGCTCCTTGGTGGTAAGATTCTCGGAATCGCAGGAATGATACTCGCTGTGCCCGCGATCGGCGTACTGAAGATTTTCCTTGCCTACTCACGCCGTCTGAAACCGTTTGTCATCCTCCTCGGCGACGTGGATGCAGATGACACGAAAAAAGATCCAACGGAGCATACCCCAGCCGTTGAAGAGATGAAGGAGGAAGCCGCCGAAAAAGATCCCGAGCTACGCGAGTAGCTTCGTTGCCAAACTCAGAGCTTTTCCAGCACGATGTTGTGATTGGTATAGATGCAAATGTCGGCAGCGATATGAAGGCTGTCATGCACGATCTGTTCGGCGCTGAGTTGTGGTGCATGCTTCTTGAGTGCAAGTGCCGCCGATTGGGCATACATGGCCCCCGATCCGATGGCGGCAATCTGGTTATCCGGCTCTAGCACATCGCCCGTTCCCGAAAGGACGAGCAGTTCATCTTTGTTGACAGTAATGAGCATGGCTTCAAGCCTCCGCAGGAAACGATCCATGCGCCAGTCCTTCGCCAACTCAATCGCCGCACGTTTCATGTTCCCGCTGTAACTGTTGAGTTTTTCTTCAAATCGTTCGATGAGTGTGAAAGCGTCTGCCGTCGAGCCAGCAAAACCCGCCAACACTTTTCCGTCGTGGAGCCGCCTGATTTTCCTCACGTTGCTCTTCGCCACATAATTACCCATCGTCGCCTGCCCATCACCCCCAATCGCCACCTGGCCGTTGTGAATGACCGCGAGAATGGTTGTTGCGTGTATTTTTTCCATAATTTGAATCGTCTAAATGTGCCAACTGGCAATTGGCAATTGGCAATTGGCAA
>CAYMWA010000001.1:58180-67300 GCA_964393795.1 uncultured Roseivirgaceae bacterium | reverse complement strand
TGGCAAGCCTACTATATTAAAATGCGGACGGGGTCTTCCAACAGGCCTTTCAGGGTTTGCAGGAAGGCTGAACCTGTTGCACCGTCGACTGCACGGTGGTCGCACGACATCGTGACCTTCATCACATTGCCGGGAACGATCTGTCCGTTTTTCACCACTGGCGTCTGTTTGATACCGCCGATGGCGAGGATACAGGCATCGGGCGGGTTGATGATGGCCGTAAATTCTTCAATGCCAAACATGCCGAGGTTCGATACCGTGAAGGTATTTCCCTCCCAGTCGGAAGGCTGCAATTTCTTCGCGTGGGCCTTTTGTGCGAGGTCCTTCACTTCTGCTGCGATGTGCGACAGTGATTTGTTGTCGGCGAAACGGACAACAGGCACCAACAATCCTTCGGGCACGGCAACCGCTACACCGATGTGGATATGTTGATTCTTTCGAATTTTGTCGCCACGCCACGATACGTTCACATCCGGATGCTGACGCAACGCAGCTGCAACGGCTTTGATGACGATATCGTTAAATGAAATCTTGACCGGACTCAATTCGTTCATGCTCTTTCGCGCCTCCACTGCCTTGTCCATATCGATCTCCATGGTGAGGTAGAAGTGCGGAGCGGAGAATTTGCTTTCCGCCAGGCGCCGCGCGATGGTCTTGCGCATCTGCGACACCGGGACGTCTTCATAACGCTCTTCTCCCACGACTTGAGGCAGTGATATAGGCGCGGCGGCTTTGCCATCTGTTGCGCCAGCCTTGGGCGCGGAGGGCACAAAGTTCTCCACATCCCGCTTGGTGATTCTCCCCTGGTCGCCGGTTCCCGGAATGTCTGCAATGTTAATGCCCTTCTCCTTGGCGAGTTTCTTCGCGAGCGGCGATGCTTTTATTCTTCCATTGGCCCCGTGCTCGGCATGGACCTCTTCCGGTGCTTTTTCCGCGGGCGCGGGCGCCGCCTCTTTCTGTGCTGCCGGCTCTTCGGATGCGCCGTCACCACCCGATGCCTTGGCCTGGTGGGCCTTCAGCAACGTCTGCCAATCGGCATCCTTGTCACCAATAATGGCCAGCACACCGTTGATAGGAATGGCCTCCCCGGCTTCTGCACCAATGTATAGCAAGGTACCTGTGTTATACGACTCATAATCCATCGTGGCCTTGTCCGTCTCCACTTCCGCCAGCAAATCACCCGACTTCACAGTGTCGCCCACCTTCTTGTGCCATGCGGCGATCACACCTTCCTCCATGGTATCGCTCATCTTTGGCATTAACGCCACATCAGCCTTGATTGCTGAAGTATCTACCGCGGCAGCCGTTTCCGCTTGCTTCTCCTTCGTTTCAGCGCCCGCCTCCTGGGGTTTTGCTTCGCTCGCGCTGCCTCCGTCACTCCCTTTTTCCTGCTCCAGCAGCGCCTTGTAATCCTCTCCTTTATTTCCTACCACGGCAAGCACATCGTTTACCTGAATGGCCTCTCCTTCCTTTGCACCGAGATAAAGCACCGTTCCGCTGTTGAAGGACTCATAGTCCATGGTTGCCTTATCTGTTTCGATTTCTGCCATCAACTCCCCCGACTTCACAGTGTCCCCAACTTTTTTATGCCACTTGGCGATGACACCTTCCGTCATGGTATCGCTCATTTTGGGCATGCGTACGATTTCTGCCATTGATAATTAACGTTTAAATGAAATTTCCGGCCGTATGTAACCCCGTGGTTTACCGCCTGAATAAGCGATCAAAAATAGGCTATTCAGGTGGATTTTCAAGGAGTTTTTGACGCGCGTCCCGATTTTAGAAATTAAACGTGCCCATGAGTACTTCAAATTTGGTAGCGGCCGGAACAAGACCCCTCGAGAATCGCACGCCGATATCAAACTGGGGCAGGAAGCGCATAATGTTAATGTCGAGCCGTGCTTCCAGCCCTACGGAGCTGTACACTTGCTGTTGGTCAAGGGAAGGACTGTTTCCAAAACCGTAATCGAAGAATGCGTTGGCCCGCAAACGTTGTATATTCAACAACGGCCCTGCCGCGATGTCGGGATACCAGACAGGAAGTGTGTAGTTTACAGAGGTAGTATAGAACTGCTCAAACCGAGATACCGTATGTCCTCGTGGCGTCGGGATTCGGTTGCGGAACACATAGTTCTGCGCCTGCTGCTCAATGCTGGTGTGCTGCCACGCACCATAGGTCCACAACGAATGATGCTTCGCCAATCCCGGAAAATACAACAGCCCGTAAACTGAAAAAAGCCGCCCGCTGAAGTCGCCGCCGAACGGCGTTTCATATGACTCCAGCTCGATTCGCTGCCCCCATCGGCTGTTGATGTCGCGTCGGCTCAACTTCATCAGCCGGAAAGCAGAGACAGTAAAGCGGTTATACATCAGTTTGCCGTTGTCGAGGTAGTCCCGAAAGAAATAGGCGCGCGCATCCCCCGTTGGCACCACACGCCCACCGCCGTCAATGTTGTTTTCGAAGTCCGATACTTCGGTCAGTCCAACGGCATTGCCAATGGATACACTCCCATGGTACTTGGATGAGGTCGTCAACAATGGAAGACGCAGGGCTGCCTCGACGTTCTTCTCGCGCCACTTGAAAATCACGTCCCGTGCCTCCACTGTCGTGGGATTAGTAAGCGTATCATAGAACCTGACGCCACCCTTTTGTACAGACCGGTTGGCGATGGACGCCGATACGTCGATGATGGGATACAACCCCTGGTAGCTGACTTCGCCTCGCCATGCGGATGTCTGTTCGGCGATGTCGAAGTAATACCCCAGGCTCAGGGCCGTTGTACTCAGGATATCGCGTGACAGAATGCCCACGCTGGCCTCTGTCAGGTCGTTGTTCACGGTCAGCCCCCAGTTATAGGGGTTGATGAGACCGTTGATCTTGCGATAACGTGTTGACTCGCGAGGAATTTCAGGCACTTCGCTGACGATGTCGGGATGTCCCTCCTGTTCCACAAGGTGACCGAAAAACAGACTCGCCCTCCTCTTGCGGTCAAAGGGTTTCCAGTCGGACGGCCTGAAGGGTATCTGCACGACGTCAAGTCCGTCGCGCGTCTGGTCGTTGTAATACAACGTTCTCCCGTCGGCCGATACCGCAGGGTTATAGGCACCAAGGCGACTTGATGTCACCTGAAAACGTTTACCAGTGCTCAACTGCAGTGCGTAAATGTTGTCGATGCCTGTTGTCGGAGAGTTGAACAAGACATAATCACCGTGCAGTACCGGATATCCCACATTTTCCTCCGACACCGGTAAGAGATCGCGCACCTGCCCGGTCGCAAAGTCGATGAGCGAAATGGTCTTTCCATCTGCCACGGTCCTGAGCGCAACGATCGACTTACCATCTTGCGACCACCGGGCCATCGAATAAAAGTCATTATCGGGATTGGGGAAAATTTTGACAACGTCTCCGCTGTGCGCATCAAGGACCACCAGGTTGGTTTGGTAGTCTACACCCGTTTGTACGGTCACCACCCTGCTTCCATCCCGGCTGAGCGCCGCCCCTGCATAACGGCTGTGCTTGCCGCCAATCAGTTGTCGTTCTCCGGTCGTCATATCAAACGCCTTGATAAGCGAATAGTTTTTCACACGCCAGCGCGGATCAAACCCGTATTCATTCCACACCACTCGATTGCCCGCGGCAGAGAGCATGCCCGTGTCATTGATCGGACCCGGTATGAAAACGCGTTCTTCGCCGTCGCCCACCAGGACAAATTGTTCAATATCGCCGATGCCCCGTTTCATGACGAGTACATTGCCATCGGTCATCGGTTGTGGATAGAGGTAGTCTGTATAGGCTTCGTCGCGCCGGTGACTCACCGTGCTGAAAGGCGTCAGGACAAGGCCGTCTATTTCCGCCTTCCATTTTTCCTGAAGATCATCGGCCATCGCGTTATACAAATCCGTAACGTAGAGACCGGTTTCCTTCTTAATGGCGTTCGAGAAGGCAAACGGAATAAAGGGAGCTCGCCACGAACGTGCCGTGATCTTGCCCCAGATGTCCGGATCATTTGTTCTGCGGCGAAGATAGCTAACCATGTAGTAGCCCAGCACATAATGATCGGGGATGTTGTGACGGTACGAGCGCAGGTGTTGCTTGTGATAGTTGAACTTTCTGCCTTCAAGCAGGTTGGTGCGCATGAGCAGACCGAAGTTGGGAATCTTTCCACGACCACCCGGCGTGAACGCTGTCTCCGTTGCAACGGCATCCCCTTCCCAGAACCACGGTGGCGCTGCGGCCTGTGCCATCCCTGCAAGGGAAATCGATCCGAACAGATAATAGATGGCCTTGTTAAAGCCACGCTTTGCGTGTTGATATTGGACGATGTGGCGATATTCGTGCGATGTCAGCAGGTCAAGCCAGTCGTTGGTACCGATGAAGTTGTAGTCCTGCGTGGGCATGGCATAGAATTCAGACCGGCGCGGGAGAATGGAAACGAAGCCGTTGGACTTCGACGATTGATTCTGAATGACTACCGGAAATTTTCCGGGAACCGATCCAAGGCTCTCCGCTTCCGGCACGCGAATGTGCTCAAGGGTATTGGCCACACGCTCCGCTTCCGCTTCAAAACCTTCACCGTAGAGCACGCGGAAGTGCGGCGTCTTGATTTGATACCATTTGAGCGATGGTGGATTGTTCTCAAGCACGACCTGCGCACCTGCGGAAACACTTAGAATGGAGAGAAACAGGATCAGTGCCGGTAATCTCATGCATCTTTTTTTAGCAGTCGCCGGCGAAAACCGGAATCATCTGAGCGCTAAAAATAGAGTAAATTCAGATGAATCCGGTTAAAAAATTCTTCCAATAGGCATTCCGTCAGTCGCGCGTGAGAATCGCCTGCTTCTCCGTGATCGCACTCACCTGAAAAAAACCGAGCGCACCCCCGCTCAGATTGGATCGCGGTGGCGCGGGAACAGGGCCGAACATACCGCCCCCGTCGTTGTTGAGCAAAAGTGAAAAATCATTGAAGAAAACGTATCCCTGTCGGGTGAGGCTGTACATTTCCAGTCGGGCGGTATCCTCAACCGCGTAGTACACCGGAGACGGAACACCGTTGATCTCCTCAGCCAGCATCGCGTCATCGCTGAAGTACACGTCTGTCGGAAAGAAGTGGACCAACGAATCATTGCGATAGTACTTAAACAGGTAATAGTTCTTCACATCTTGCGGCTCGCGGGCAAAGAGCAACAACTCGTAAATTTTGCCAGGCTCCTTTGGGTCCTCTTTCTGTCCTTCATTGATCTGGAAACTGAGGGAATCGATTGGTGCCACTGACAGTAACTGGTCAGTGCCGGTATACACCTCGCCGTCCACTGCAACGCTCAGCGTATACGTTCTTCCAACGATGCCCGCAAACGACGTCGACGGCAGATAGATACCGGCGGAGTCGGGGTCATTCCCGGGATTGTGAACGTAGGGGTAGGTATTCCCTTGATCATCCGTCACGGTGACTGTCGCATCTTCAATACGCGGGGTTTTCCCTGAATCGTAAAAATCTGTCGACCATGATACCTTCACATACTGGTATCCGGGCTTGTTGGTGAGCAAGCCTTCAATCACCATGCGGGGTGGTGTCTGCCTCAGGTCAAGGTGTGTCGGCTCATCACACGCGGCGACAAGAAAAAAAAGAATCGCTATCGGAATGAATAATCGCATGCTGCTTAGAATTTGAAATTGTAAGTGACCGACGGAAGTATAGGAAAGAGATAGATCAGGCGCGCTTCCTTTTCAGACCCGTCGCCTAGTATGTTGCCGTCTTTGTCCTGTTTTGTTCGCGTATAGATCGTGAACGGGTTCTTCCGGTTGTAGGCGTTGTATACTGAAAAGATCCACTGTCCTTTCCATTTACGCGTGGCGTTCTTGCGCGGATTGAGGGTGACAGATAAATCAAGTCGGTGAAAATCCGGAAGGCGATAACCATTTCTCTCCGTCAGCACATCGGCATTGTAGTTTCCGTATTCATACTTTCCCGCGGGCAATGTCAACGGTCGGCCTGTACTATAGGTGAACGAGCCTCCGAATGACCACTTGTCATTGAAGTCATAAGCGGCCTGCACGTTAAATACATGACGCCGGTCGTAGTTGGCCACAAATTCGTGTCCGAGATTTACACCATCCACCTTTCGCATGGTCTTCGACCAGGTGTAGCTCGCCATTCCGGTCAACGCGCCAAGATTTTTGTTGACAAGGAGTTCAAGACCATAAGCCCACGCGTCTCCCTGGCGATACTCCGTCGACAGGTCCTCGTTGAAGAAGATCTGCGCGTTGTCGGCAAAATCGGTGACGTTGTTGATGTCCTTATAGTACGCCTCAATGGAGAATGCATATTCATTTTCTTTGAAATTTCTGAAATACCCTCCTGCTATCTGGTCAGCCACCTGGGGTTTCAAATAGTAGTTGCTCGGATTCCAGGTATTGAACGGTACCGGTGCAGTTCCCGAAGAAATGAGGTGTGTGTTTTGAACCATGCGGTTGTACGACAACTTCAGCGACTGTCCTTCCTTCAGTATGTACCGTACGGCGAACCGGGGCTGCAGGTGCACATACGTTCTGATGCTTTCCCAACGGTCATAGTGCAGCGTATCAATCCGGTTAATGTTGATGTTGTCTTTGGGATCTTCGTAGAGGTAGACATCGCCGGGGCCGATGTTCTGAAAGATCGAAAGCCGTACGCCATAGTCTAGTGTGAGTCGGTCGTTTACGCGCTGCATGTTACTCACATAGAGTGCGTGGTCCAACGCATACATGTGTTGGAGGGTCGTCACCTGAAAGATCGAGCCGGACGTGTTTGGTGATATCTTACCCGGAGAAAATCTCCGCCCCGTAAGGTGATATCCGAAGGCAAGTTCATTGTCTTTATTAAGCGCATACGAGAGATCGTTCTTGAAACTGTATTCTTGAAGGTTGGATATCCATCGGAATCCCTGCGCCGGATCCTTCAACTCAAGGTTGTAGTCGAAGTTACTCAGGATGATCGACGTATTGGAAAACAAGCGATCGTTGAACAAGTGGTTCCACCTGAGTGTGCCCGTCATGTTGCCCCAGGCGAAAGCGAAATTCTCATCAAACCGAAAGACATCGCGCCCGGCGTACAAAGCAACAAAAAATCGGTTTCGGTTGCTGGACCTGAAGTTGACCTTGGCATTAAGGTCGTAAAAATGAACCAGGTTGTTTTCGCCCGCGGCCTTGAGGAACCCATCGACGTACGAACGGCGACCGGAAACGATGAAAGAGCTTTTTTCTTTCTTTATGGGTCCCTCCACGGCGATGCGGCTCGCGAGCAGCCCGATACCCCCGCTGACGTCATACGCACGGTTGTTTCCATCTTTGGTCCTTACGTCCAGGATAGACGACAGCCGTCCCCCAAATCGCGCGGGTATGCCCCCCTTGTAGAGCTCCGAATCTTTGATCACATCCGCATTGAAAACCGAAAACAAACCAAACAGGTGGGAAGGATCGTACACCGGCGCTTCGTCGATCAGGATAAGGTTCTGGTCCGCGCTGCCGCCGCGAACATAAAAGCTGGAGTTGCCCTCCCCGACCGTCACGACGCCTGGCATCATCTGAATGTTCTTGATGATATCAATCTCACCGAAGAGGGCCGGCAGCTTGCGCACCTGATTCATATCAAGGGTGTTCTTGCTCATCTGAACGGAGACGACATTCTCGTCGAGCGGCTTCTCTTCTATGACAATCTCCTGCATGATCCGCGCGTCGGAAGCCATCTCGATGTTGAGGCTGACGTTTTCATGAAGGTCCAATGTCCGCACGACCTGCTTGTAGCCAATATAGGTGAACTGGACCTCATAAGTGCCTTTTGGCACCGTGAGCGCATAAAATCCATAGTCATTGGTGATGGTTCCGGCCTGGAGCGACGGGATGTAAATGGTCACACCCAGGAGTTCCTCGCCGTTGTCGACGTCACGGATATAGCCATTCAGGGTGACTCTTTCTTGCGAAAAGCCCGTTAATGTGGAAAAAAGAAACAGGGTTAAGAAAAAACTTTTGATCATTGAAACGAGGCTTACTGCTAAAAGACAACCGTTGTGCAAAATACCGCGACCACTTAACCGTTTTCCCTCAAACATATTTTGCGGCAACATTGCATTGTCACGAAAAAGCCGGCAAATGGTTACCTTTGTCAAAAAATAAGCGGCTTAAAACAAACCATGATCCGGAAATTCAAGGAATTATATAACGAATTCAAACCCTATATTAAAGTTGACCTCATCATGTATGGCGTGATGATCACACTGATCGTGCTGTATTTTATCATCTCGACGATCATGTAGCTCCCGAAAGTCTGAAGCCGTTGGACGTGAAGGAGTTGTCTGCCATCTTGACCCGAACCATCCTTATGAAAACGATCGCTATCACTTGCTTCTTTCCACTCTTACTGCTATTCGTTATCCGTCCCGCAACGGCACAAGACTATATCGTGACCAACCTCGGAGACTCGCTCACCGGAGAAGTAAAACCGCTGTTGTACGGATCGGAGAAGCGTGTGCAATTCACTGACGCAGACGGTGAAAAGTCCACTTTTACGATATTCGAAGTGCGGGAGTTTTCCTACGAGGGGGATGTCTTTCATCCCGTAAAGGGCGACAATGGATACGTCTTCATGAAGCTGCTTCAACCGGGATATCTGTCCCTCTATGCGTATCAACCTGAAAATCAAACGCGTTTTGACGGGCGTTTCCTGAGAAAGCTCGATGGCGAGTCGATGGTGGTGCCCAACCTGGGCTTCAAAAAATACCTGAGCCGGTTTATGGAAGATTGTCCCGAGGTCGCCGCACGGATTGAAGCCGGCGAATTCAGCAAGCGAAACCTCGACGAATTGATTGATAGCTACAACACATGTGTCATAGAAAGAACCGCCAGCCAGCAACAGGCTATGGCTGGAAAGGAAGCGCAATACAACAAGATAAGCCCCTGGATTGCCCTTGAGGACGATGTTCGCGAAAGGAACTTTAGTGAAAAGGCAACAGCACTTGAAATGATTGCAGAAGTGAAAAAGAAGATCCTCCGCCAGGAGCACATCCCCAATTTTCTCCTCGAAGGGCTGCGCAATTCCCTGAAAGGAACCGGACTCTCCCAAGCCCTCGAAGAAGCCGTGTTAAGTT
>CAYMWA010000001.1:55553-58080 GCA_964393795.1 uncultured Roseivirgaceae bacterium | reverse complement strand
TAAGTTTTAAGTTTTAAGTTTTAAGTTTTAAGTCCATCTCTCGCGTCATAAGGGCTCAGTTTTGAGTTTACCTCCACTTAAACATACACCCATTTAAAACTCGCCACTGACAACTCACCATTCACCACTGACAACTCACCACTCACCACCTACGCCAACGCGCCGGCCGGCAGGCTTATATGGCCCTTGTGGACGATGAGGGGTGACTCAAAATTGTCTTCATAGATCGCGCCTGTGCCGAGGCCTTGGGGTATCGTCACCCGATAGTTTGCCGTGAACTGACAGATGGCATTGAGCCCGATGCTGGATTCCAGCGCTGACGTCATCCACCACCCGATGCCCATCGACCGGGCAATGTCAATCCAATGTTCACATCCGGCAAAACCGCCGTGCAGCGAAGGCTTTAGCACGATGAACTGTGGTTTCAGCTTTTCCAGCAGCCCCCTCCTGTCTTCAACGCCGATCAACTCTTCGTCGAAAGCGATGGGTATCGGCGATGTGCGGCACAGTTCCTCGGTTTCAGGCGATCCGGGCTTCAGGGGTTGTTCAATGGAGTGGATATTGAATTTTTTCAATTCCTGGAGTTTATAGCGTGCATCATCCACCTTGAAGGCGCCGTTTGCGTCCAGCCGGATCGTTATGTCGTGTCGGAAATACCGTTTCCTGATATAGTCGAGGATATCGCATTCGCGCTCGAAATCAAGGCCGCCGACCTTTATCTTGATACAGCTAAAGCCCTCGGTGATTTTCTTGTTGACCTGTTCGAGCGTGAAGTCGAGGTCGCCCATCCAGATAAGGCCGTTGATGGGAATCGGTTCGCCCCGCACGAAACTGTTGTCGAAGATAATGCGTCTGCCGCCGTTGCGCAGGTCGAGCAGTGCCGTCTCGAATCCGAACCGCATGGAGGGATAGCCGGGTGGTATCAAATTGAGTAATGTGTTCCCGGTGTCAATGGCTGCTTCTGCCTCATTGATTTTGCGAACAACCTCGCTGAGCGTTTCTTCATAGTCGGGGCGGTGGTCGATGCTGAGACCGGGAAGTGGCCCGCATTCGCCCATGCCGACAACATCGCCGGCACCGGAATCCTCCAACTTCACAAACCACGACGTCTTGTCCGGCATCAACCCCCGCGATGTGCGGGCCTTGAAATTGAAATGAAAAGTTCTCTTGAAGAAATGGGCACGAATAGCCATTGGTTGTTAATTAGTTGGTTGCTTGCTATTTAGTTATTGCATCCTGTCGGTTACGGTTCCCAATTCACCCCGCAACTTAGAACTTACAACTTAGAACTTATAACTTGGAACGCAAATGAAACTCAGCGACTACACCTATACGCTACCCGAAGATACAATTGCCAAATATCCGCTGCCGCAACGCGACAAGGCGAAGTTGCTCGTCTATCGCGGAGGAGCCATCTCGCATGCTGTTTTTGATTCCCTGGCTGCGCAACTGCCATCCAATGCGTTCCTTTTTTTCAACGACACCAGGGTAATTCCGGCGCGGCTACACTTTCAGAAACAAACGGGCGCCCGGATCGAAGTATTCCTGCTGAATCCGGTTCGGCCTTCTACCCTGCTGCTGGAAACGATGCAGGCACGGCAGGCCTGTGTGTGGCAATGTACCATCGGCAACTTGAAGAAGTGGTCCGCTGACACCGTTTTGACGAAGCAGATCGGCACCACCGTGCTGACGGCGACGTTGGAGGACCGTGAAACGCAACGGGTCGCTTTTCAGTGGGACAGCGACCAAACCTTCGCCGAAATTATTGAGCGGGCGGGAGACACGCCGTTGCCTCCGTACTTGCATCGCAAGGCGGAGCCCGAAGACCGCCAGCGCTACCAGACCATTTACTCGCACTTCGATGGGGCGGTTGCTGCTCCCACTGCAGGACTCCATTTCACCACGTCGGTATTTAACACGCTCAAGGAAAAGGGTATCGGACACGACTTTGTCACCCTTCACGTCAGCGCGGGCACTTTTCTGCCCGTCAAAACGGAAAATCCGGAACAGCACCCCATGCACAAGGAACAGATCATCGTCACTCGCAAGAACGTGGACCACCTGCTGAATGATGCGCACTTTGTCACAGCAGTGGGCACGACTTCGATGCGGACCCTGGAAAGCCTCTACTGGTTCGGTGTCAGGCTCCTCGCCGACCCCGATGCACCGTTTGTTGTCGGACAAAACGATCCATACCGCCCGGGCATCGCTGTATCCAAAGAAGAGGCACTGCGCGCAATTGCGGCCTGTATGAATCGCCGTCAGACTGATACCCTGATTGGCGAAACATCGATTTTCATCCGACCGGGGTACGACTTCAAATTGTGCAGGGCGCTAATCACCAATTTTCACCAGCCCATGTCTACACTGATCATGCTCGTCGCCGCCTTCGTCGGTGAAGACTGGCGGAAAATCTATGAGGAAGCCCTGACCCGTAATTATCGCTTCCTCAGTTATGGTGACAGTTCCCTTCTTATCCCTGAGCCAACCGGCCCCTGAGCCAACCGGTCCCCAAGGCAACCGGTCC
>CAYMWA010000001.1:45160-55453 GCA_964393795.1 uncultured Roseivirgaceae bacterium | reverse complement strand
CTCAGACCTGCGGGACTTCGGGGCTTCGGCAAGCTCAGCCACCGAGGTGGTTACGAATCTTTTCTGACTGGCATACACGATGTTAACCGAGCCTGAACCGCTATCTTAGCGGCCTTATAGGTTTTTTCAGGACTTATAGCGAACTTTAAAGGAACTGGGCGAAATGTATGAAGGCTAGGCTGTTAAGGATTTTGGACATCGAACCGGATGAAGTAGAACGTGTCCTGCTGCTCTTCATTATGGGCTTCTCTATGGGAATGTTCATGGCCACGATCAGTGTTGCCTCACAGTCCCTTTTTCTCGAACACTTCGATGAAGAATTTGAATTGCCCATCGCCTTCGTCGTGTCCGGTCTTTTCGGTCTGCTTGCCACCGTTGTCTATAATTTCCTGCAAAACCGCATCCCTTTCGCCCTTTTGGGTACGATCAGCCTCCTGACCGTAGCGGTGATCACTGCATTCATCGAATTCGGGGAAGTTTTTTTCGATGATCCGACGCAGATGTATGCTTTCGGGTTCACGCAAATTCTGCCCTTTTCATTTATCACCTACCTGATTTTCTGGGGATCATTCGGTCGTTTGTTCAACCTCCGCGATGCCAAAAGGCTCGTCGGCCTGGTCGACATTGGCGCGCTCATGGCTACCTTTGTCGCCTTTTTCTCCATCCCTCAACTACTGAACCTTTTTAATAACCGGCCGCAGTCGCTTTATGGTCTCGCGCTGGGAAGTATTGCGCTTTTCATCCTGCTCTTTCTCTACCTGAATGCCCGACATTTGAGTAAGGCCACTTCCTTTGCACACGAAAAGACGATTTACAAGAAGCTGACTATCAGGGAATTTACCCAAAACCGGTACATCGTGTTCATGTCGTTGTTCATCATCTTTTCGATGATGGCCGCAACGTTTGTCGACTACTCGTTCTTCAACGTGACGACGCTCCAGATGGACACCGCCTCTCTCGCGAACTTCATTAGCTACTTCGAGGGCACCATCGTCGTGTTTTGCTTCCTGTTTCAAGTCATCGCAACTGACCGCATCCAGTCCATATATGGAATGCGCGTGTCGCTGCTGGTCAGTCCGGTGTTGGTCGGGCTTTTCACCGTAGCCGCGCTCCTGCTCGGGATGATCTTCGGCTACTCCCCGGCCGACAACTATTTTGTGATCTTTTTTATGATGATCGCCGTCAGCAAGCTGCTAATCCGATCGTTGAAAGAGGCGCTCGACAATCCAACATTGAAGCTCTACCTGCTACCCCTTGAAAGCAAAATTCGCATAGACGTCCAAACGAAGATCGAAGGTATCGTCACCGCCGTCGCCAGTATCATTGCCGGTGCTTTCATTATTATTATCACCCGGGTAGAATTCTTCAACCTGATATCCATCACCGTCTTCACCCTGCCCCTCATCGCGCTGTGGTATTACTCCGTCAACAACATGCACAAGAGCTATCGGCACACACTGCAGACGACGCTGAGCAAGAGCAAAGAAACGGAGGATGCGTCCCGGTCCAGGAAGGAGTACACGTTGGACGACGTCCTTGAAAAACAGATCAACAGCACGACGGAAGAAAAAGTGATTTACGGGCTGCGCTTGATGGAAAGACTAGAGCCCGCACTTTTTGAAAACGCGGTGATTCGGCTCGCCGACAGCGACAATGCGCGCATCCGGACGTTCGCCGTCGAAAAAGCGGCGGCACTCGGCATTCAAAAGGATTCGGAAAGACGTGAAGTGCGCACACTGGCGCAACAAGCCGCATCAGATACAGAAGACAGCGATCTGCTGTCTATATCGCCTGAAAAACTGATGAAGCTTAGCAAGTCGCCCAAGAGACACGACCGTCAACTCGCGGCAAAGCTGCTCCGCAGGCTGATTGGTCCGAAAACGATTTTCATTCTGCTCGAACTGCTGCGCGATGCTGACCCAAGTGTCCGGTTCGAGGCGCTCTTCACGGCGCGCAAAACACGCCGCATCGAAACCTGGCCCGTGCTGATCGAAATGCTCAGTTCGCCGCTCTACGGTCACCACGCCGCGGCCGCACTGAAAGCAGCAGGCGATCGGGTGTTGACCACACTCGAAGCAGCCTTTCACAAGTCAGGGCAATCGGATCTGGTGATGCTGCGCATTGTTCAAATCATCGGTCGCATCGGCGGAGACCAGGCCCTGCAGCTGTTGTGGCGCAAGGCGGATTATCCCGATAAGCGCATCGTGAAGCAAATTCTCTATTCGCTGCGCTTTATCAACTACAGGGCCCACGGTCGGGAAGTGCGGAACGTGATCGACTTGCTCGACATGGAGATCAGCAAAACCATGTGGAACCTGGCCGCGTTGGATGAATTACCTGATGAGCCGGCCTTCCGCTTCCTGCGCGAGGCCTTGCAAGAAGAAATATCGCAGAACCATGACCAGATGACGATGCTGCTGTCGATTCTTTATGATCCGCAGTCCGTTGAGCTGGTGAGGGAAAACATCGACTCAGACGATCCCGACAACATCGCGTTTGCCCTTGAACTGCTCGACCTGTTTGTCGATGCCGAGTTAAAACCGAAGCTGCTGCCGCTCCTCGACGATATCTCTACCGAGAACAAGCTGCGCCAGCTACAAGTACACTATCCACGTGAGCGCTATACGCCCATACAGGTAATCAACTATTTGCTGAACCGCGATTTCAACCTCAACAATCGCTGGACAAAGGCGTGTGCCATTCATGCCAGTGCGTTCATGTCCGACTTCCGCGTCAGCCGCGGCCTGATCGCCCAGGTATTCAACAGCGACCGCCTTCTGCAGGAAACCGCTGCATGGGTCGTCTATCAAAAAGACAGACACGCTTTCAGAGACATACGGGAACGCTTGCCACAGAAGGATAAAAAATTTCTCGACTCCTCCATTGAAAACAACCAGTTGCTCGACGGCCTGGACGACGGGTTTTTCCTCAGCATTGAGATGGTCATGTTCATCAAGCAACTGCCCCTCTTCCAGGACATCCACGGCTCGTTAATTTGCGACCTGGCTGATAAGATCACGCCAGTCGAATTACCGATGGGGGAAAAAATCAAACTCCCCGCCCAGGAGCATGACCGGTTCATCCTGATCGTCGCCCACGGCGAAGTACGCCTCATGGAAGACGCCCACATCCAGGAGGTGTTGAAAAAAGGAGATGTATATGGCGAGTTCTTCCAGTCGGGGACTGCTTTACAACCCAGCCACGTAATGGCTACTGAACGCAGTATCGTCTTTAAAATCAGCATGCTCGATTTCTATTTTGTGATGGCGAACCATCACGAACTCGTGCACGGGCTGATCGAAAATATTACAGGACAAAAAGAAGAAGCACTTAGTTTACCTAACTGAAAAAACCGATATGGGATTTGACATTGATGTACTGATTGTGTTTGCAGAAGTTGATGACCAGTCAAATAAACAAGAGACCGGTTGGGTCTCGCAGTTTCGAAAATTTCTCGGCCTCATGCTCAACCAGGTACTGGGGGAAGAGGCAAAAATCATGATGAAGGCAGACTATAACAAGATGGTTGCGCCCGACCTCGACCGTGTAGGCGTGCTGGTTGCCGTACTCTCGCAAGACTTCATGCAGTCGCCCCAATGTATCGACTATGTCGAGACCTTTCAAAAGAAGATTGAAGACTCCGCTGTAAGCCGGAACCGGATATTTAAAGTGTTTAAGTCGCCCATTCCTGCCAGTGCGCAACCCGCGCGGCTCGCCGAACTGATTGGATACGATATGTACAAGTTGGATCCCGATTCAGGCGAGATCAGGGAATACACCGACTACTTCAGTTCCGAAGCCGAGCGCCAGTATTGGATGAAGATGGTCGATCTGGCCTACGACATTTACGACAGCCTTGTCGCTTTGAAGTCCGACGGCTCGGGGGCGTCAGTGAAAAACATTCACAAGCGCAAAACGATCTATCTGGCAGAAACGGGGCATGACCTTTCGGTTCAGCGCAACATCATCAAACGGGAGTTGCAACGGCATGGCTATCAGGTACGCCCGAACCAGACACTTCCGGGAAATGCTCAGGAGCTTGAAAAAATCATCCGAAGAGACCTTGAAGCGAGTAACCTCTCGATCCATCTGATCGGCAGCGCGTATGGCGAAATCCCCGCCGGCGGCGACCGCTCGGTAGTGGACTTGCAAAATAAACTCGCGGCTGAAAAAAGTATTAAGGCCCGTGAAGCCGGCGAAGACTTTACCCGTCTCATCTGGATTTCACCAAACCTCGCCAATGCCTCGGAACGGCAGAAAAGCTTTATCGAAAACATCAAACGCGACGTCGAAGCACAGGAAAGCGCCGAGATCCTTCAAACGCCGCTGGAAGATTTCAAGAACATCATGCGCGAAGAACTCGAGGAGGCAGAGGAACGCAAGACGACGGAATATCCGGAAGGCAGGTCAGTATACCTGATGCACGACCGCATTGATGTGCACGATGTGAAGCCTATCAGGGAAGTGCTCGAAAACTCGGGCTTTCGGGTATTGGTACCCGACTTCGAAGGTGAACTCCTTGAGCTGCGCAAGAAACACATTGAAAATCTGAAGACCTTTGACGCGGCTATTATTTACAAAGGAAAAGTAAACGACCAGTGGGTGCGGATGAAGGCGCTCGACCTACTCAAGGCTCCAGGATTCGGACGCAAGAAACCGATCATGGGCAAAGCCATACTTACTGCACCGGGTTCGATCATGAACGCGGAGAGTTTCAGAAGCCAGAATCTGAGGGTAATAGAGAGTGACCCATCACTGACCAGTGCTTCCTTGCAGTCGTTCTTGCAGGAGTTTAATTCTTAACCGATGACCACAACCGATCAAAAAACGCTTACAGCAAATCCCTTCCCGGGACTGCGACCCTTCAAGATTGAAGAAAGTCACCTCTTCTTTGGTCGTGAAGGGCAAAGCGACGAGGTATTGCTCAAGCTTTCCCGCAGCCGCTTTGTGGCCGTGATCGGTCCGTCTGGCAGTGGTAAGTCATCGTTCATTTATTGTGGTGTACTGCCCATCCTCTATGGGGGATTCCTGACTGATGCGAGTCCGAACTGGGAAGTGGTCGTCACCCGCCCCGGGGCCGGTCCCATCGACAACCTCGCCGAATCGCTACTGAAAAACAATACAGAATACGAGACAGCCGATGTCGAGGAGCGAAAAATCAAACGGACGATATTCTCCACGCTACTGCGAAGCAGTTCACTCGGCCTGGTCGAGGCCATTGAACAAAGTCGCAAGAAGAAAGACATCAACTATCTGGTGCTCGTCGATCAATTCGAAGAATTGTTCCGCTTCAAGGAAAGCCACGATCCCAACTCGATCAATGAGACCCTGGCATTTGTCAACCTCCTCATCGAAGCGGCCAACTATCCGGACGCCCCTATTTACGTGGCCATCACCATGCGCTCTGATTTTATCGGCGACTGTGCACAGTTTCCCGAACTCACGCGCAAGATTAACGACAGCCACTATCTCATTCCCCAACTGACCCGCGACCAAAAGCGCAAGGCTATTGAAGGGCCGGTCGCAGTGGGCGGGGCCAACATCGCCCCGCGCCTGACACAGCAATTGCTCAACGATCTCGGCGACAACCCCGATCAACTTCCCATCCTCCAGCACGCGCTGATGCGTACATGGTCCTACTGGACGCAGTACAAAGACTTCGCGGAAGAACCGGTCGACCTCAAACACTACGAGGCGATTGGTACCATGTCGGAGGCGCTGTCACAGCATGCCAATGAAGCATTTGAAGAACTGACCGAAGAGCAAAAGCGCATCTGTGAGGTGTTGTTTAAGGCGATCACAGAGAAGCGCGGGGAAAACTTCGGCATCCGTCGCCCGACACGGCTCAATGAAATCGCGGCCATCGCCGATGTATCGGAAGACGAGGTCGCTGCGGTTATAGAAAAATTCCGCGAGCCCGGGCGATCCCTGCTCACACCCGCCCACGGCACACCGCTGACGGGAAAGTCGATCGTCGATCTTTCGCACGAAAGCCTTATGCGTATTTGGGTTCGGTTGAAGAACTGGGTCGACGACGAAGCAGAGGCCGTGCAGATGTACACGCGCCTGGCGGAGGCGGCGGCGATGTACCAGGTCGGGAAGGCCGGCCTGTGGCGTCCACCGGACCTGCAACTGGCACTAAACTGGCAGGCCAAGCACAAGCCCACACTCGTATGGGGCCAGCGTTACAACCCTGCCTTTGAGCGTACCATCATCTTCCTCGAGTATTCCAAAAAAGAGTGGGAAACCGAGCAGCGCAGCAAAGAGCTTGAGCAAAAACGCAAACTGCAGCGCGCGCGCATTACCGCGCTGGTGCTCGCCACCGCTACCGTTGTGTCGCTGGTCTTCCTGGTGTTTGCTTTTATCCAGAAGGCGAAGGCGGACAAACAAACGGAAATCGCCCAAAAACAAACGGAACTCGCCGAGCTTGAGCGGCAGAAAGCGGAGGACAATTTCGAGCTGGCGGAACAAAAACGTATCGAAGCTGAGCAAGCTACTGAAAGAGCACTCGCCGCCCAAAAGGCCGAGGCCGAACAACGCGCTGCAGCGGAACAGGCGCGCATGGACGCGGAACAACGACGGCTGCAGGCTGAGGCCGCCGAAGAAGAAGCGCTTCTCCAGAAAGATCGCGCCAATACGAGCGCGGAACTCGCCCGACAACGCGAACAGGAGGCCAGGATCAGTGAAGAAAAGGCCGTGCAGGCGCGGGAGCAATCACAACGGTTGCGCTATATTTCCATCGCAAAAGCAATGGCCATCAAATCCAAAGAGTTAAACAGTGATCCGGAGCAACAGGCGCTCCTTGCACAACAGGCCTACAACTTCAATAAGGCACACGGTGGATATGAATATGACAACGACGTGTACAACGGCCTGTTCTCCGCCCTGCGCAACCAGGACCATCCGCTCACCAAAAGCCTGGAAGGGCACGTGAAGGGCGGCGCCCGTGCACTTGAGACACGGAAGAATCATAACTTTATCTATTCGGGTGGAAGTGACGGCAAAATCATCCAGTGGAAGTTTACAGGTAATCAGTGGGACGCTGTCGAAATTGTTCCCGATCGGGTGCACGACCAGGACCGCACCAATGACTACCTCGTCTTTACCATCGACATCAGCCCTGATGAGACGCTGCTGGCAGCCGGCGGGCTGTACTCCATGAACCGAAATGAAAATTATGTCGAACTATACGACCTGACCAACATCACGGCCGCACCGAAAAAGATAATGGGCTACAAATCCGACATTGGTGATATTCACTTTACGCCTGACGGCAAAGGATTTTTTGCCCGTGACAACTCTGGCCAAAGTATCCGCTATTCCGACCTGAACACATCGAAAGAAGTGATTGCCGTACCGGGCAAGATCACTGCGATGGAACTCAGTCCCGACGGCAAGAAACTCGCCGGCGCCGGCACCGACGGAAATCTGCTGATCTGGGATGTTGAAAATAATTTTGCACGCTCGACAATACACGTGGCCAATGCGCCACTCACGGCGGTATGCTATGCACCCGACTCCCGTACGATTGTCGTCGGTACCATTTCAGGCCAGGTGCTGATTATCGAAAACGGAAGCATCACCCGCCGGCTGTCGGGTCACACCGCGGCGATCACCAACATACGTTTCAACTATCAGGGATCATTCATGGCAACGGCAAGCATGGACGCTTCGGTACGTTTATGGAATTACCACGATCTGCGAAAACAACCCATCATGTTGACCGATCACGACTGGGTGTGGAACCTCGCATTCACACCTGACGATGAACAATTGATCGCAGGTATTCAGAGCGTCAAAGAAACAAAAATCGGACAGGTGGATCAGACCATCCATGCGTGGCCAACCAAAATTGAAACGATGTCCGGATTGTTGTGCGGTTACCTGACGCGCAACATGAAAAAAGAAGAGTGGGACATCCATGTAGGATCGGATTTGCCCTATGAATTGACGTGTCCGGAATTGCCATCAGGACACAGGTAGTTGAAAAGTTGCAGGTTGCAAGGTGCAGAGTTCCAGGTTGCAAGGTGCAGGTTGCAGAGTTGCAGGTTGCAGGGCGCAGGCGGGATTTGTGGAAAAGTAAAAACATTGAACGTTTAGTATGAGGAGAATTATACTGGTAGGTGCTGTTATGGTTATCGGCGTACTTGGCGCACGTGCACAATCGACGTGTGCACAAACGCTGCGGCTGGCACAGTCGATCTACGAGCAGGGCAGGTTGCACGAACTGCCCAACCTTTTGGAACCTTGCCTGAAAGATGGCTTCAATGACGAAGAAAAGGTCAGCGCCTACAAGCTGCTCACGCTCGCGCACATCTATCTGGAAGAACCCGAGAAAGCGGAGCAAATGATGCTTGCCTTGTTGCGGACCGATACCGAATTCAAAGTCAACGATGCCGTAGACCCGGCGGAGTTTGTCGCGATGTACAAGACATTCAGAACGTATCCGATCTACCGCATCGGAGGCAAACTGGGCGGAACGGCGTCGATGCCATCCATCGTCAGCGCCGACTTCGTCGATGATGGCAAGAACACCTACGACTACAACTTCGGATTCAGCGCCCGGATATCTGCCGAGATCCCGTTGGGTGTGCGCGCGAAAAATTTCACCCTCAACCCCGAGATCGCCTTTCAAATTCTGTCCTTCAATGGATCCAATGCCGGCGCCGACCCGGTCAAGAACACCGTAGCCGTCGAAACACAATCGTGGATCTCCGTTCCCGTTGCCATGCAGTATACGCTTCGCGAAAAAGGCATAACGGCGATGTATGTGTCCGGGGGCTTTTCAGCCGATTACCTGCTCTCCGCCTCCGACAGAATATTTTCCGAGCGGGGCGACGACGTTTCGACGATTACCGAAAATACCTACAGCATTTCCGCCCAGCGCAAGGACTTCAACCTGGGCGCCCTTTTGTCCGTAGGCTACAAACGAAAAACCGGCAAAGGCTATCTCGTCCTCGAGGCGCGCTACAAGATGGGCCTCCTGCCGATGCTGACGAAAGCCGATACCTATGAAAACTCCACTTTGGTTTACGACTACCATTACGTAGACGGAATCTTCAAACTCAACACCCTCTCACTTTCGGTGGGATATGTGCTTAACCGGTACAATCCCAGGAAACTTAACATCCGCTAAGCAATGCCCTACAGAACCTGGTTAACAGTTGCTATTGTATTTGTTTGCGCGGCCTGCACGAAGTTCGACGATGCCGAGATGACGGAGCGCAACACTTTCGTCCACTATTTTAGCAGCGGCACCAACTACCTCGGCATCACCGCTGAGCTTGACAGTGATGGCGGCTTCATCGTCAGCGGCCAGATCAGCAGAGACAACGGCACATCCGATGCGCTCATTATCAAAACTGACGCGCGAGGCCACCGGGTCTGGGAGAAGATCATTCCCAACAGTGTCATCAACGCAGTTAAGCCCGGCAGCGACGGTTACATCCTTGTTGGGGACAGTATTCAAATGAACACCGGTGCGCTCGATGTTGAAGTAAGCGAGCTTGTCAACACCTACGCCAGGCTGCTCATTATGGACAGCCAGGGCAATATTCTCCGGGAACACATCACCTCGCGCACGGTGAAAAGAAACATTAACGACCAGCCTGTTACACTGACAGTGGACTATCACGGCAGCGCATTCGATATCGCCCCCGACGGCAGCATCATCATGCTCGGCAGTTACCGGGTGCCAGGCGAAAATGAGGCAGCGTTCGTCTCAGGATTCAATGCTGCCGACATCAGCGACTCGCTCTGGTACCAGGCGTATCAATCGCTCGACCATGACCTCTTCACCTGCAGGGCCCTCCACGTCACGCCGTCATCCGACATTATCTGGGCAAGCCGTACCTACACTCAGGAGCAAAACGTGTCACGCGAATTTGTCAGCGTGTCATCGCTGAATACCAACTCGACCTTTCAGGCGCACACACTCTTCGGTGAAAGCGACTCCCGGAATCATTCAGTGTCAGACATTCAAAAGACAAATGTCGGCTATGCCGTCGTCGGCACCTATGCAGAGACGAACGGGTTGAACGCCAATATGTATTTCATACGGCTCAGGTCGGACCTCACCCTCGTTCCCGGCAGTGAACGCTACATCGATGGGGAGGAGTTGATGATGAACAACCGCATCATGGGAAGCGAATCAAAGACCTTGTCCGGAAGTTTCGATGAAGGCATGGCGGTAACCGGCACTCACGACGGCTTTGTGGTGGCGGGGTCAATGACAAGCACGCCTACCATTGGAAACGGTGGGAAAGATATTTTGCTCATCAAACTCGACGCCTC
>CAYMWA010000001.1:35143-45060 GCA_964393795.1 uncultured Roseivirgaceae bacterium | reverse complement strand
GTGGGCGCGACGATTAACGGCGACGGCGGCGGCCCTCCCTCTTGCGATATCTCAGAAGTCGGCGTCAAAATCGGCACTAATACCGGAGGACCATACACCGAAGTGTTGCACGGCCTTCCACTTCCACAGGATGATTTTACGATCGACCTCGTAAACCTCCTCCCCGCTACCCAGTACTACTTCAGACTGTACGTTGAAAATACTGTGGGCAGTGACCAAACGTTGGAACACAACTTCTACACACTGGCGACCGAACCTGCTGCACATGCTATAAGCCTGACGGCAACGGCCCTGGACAATAAGTCCATTCTGCTACAATTCCCTGCGGCCAGCGACATCGCCAATGCCGCCGGCTACATCATCTTGCGCAACGTCGGCAGTACCCCCGGCACGGGCGCCCTGGTGGACGGCAATGCACCGTCAGGACCCAACGTCATTACCATCAGCGATCCGACCGATACCGATTACACGGTATCAGGACTCAATCCCAACACCGACTACCATTTTATTATCATCCCGTATAACCGGGGAGGGGACGACGAAACCTACAACTACTACACTGCTCCCGGATACCCTTCAGCGAATGCGACGACGGAGGCGGATGTTGATGTCGATGCCAACAACAACGGCGTTGTCGGCACCGGCAGTCCGCTAGACAGCGGCACCCCTTCCCTGGGGCTTATCGGATTCACACTTGAGTCGACCGGCCCCGTGCAATTTGAAAGTGTGGTCATCCATGTTTCATCAACCTCAAGCGGACAATTTGAGAACTTCCGCTTGTTTGAGTCCACCAACAACAACAACCTTGCCGTCGGCTTCGACAACGACATCACCTCCGATGTCTCCATTAACGTCACGGCCACAGAAATTACCATCACGATACCTCCAGGTCCGGTGCAGAATCTTGTGGCGTCCACACCGCGACACTTCTTCCTCGTGGCGGATGTCAACGCTTCGGTAAACAACAATACCCCCACTGTCGAATTGTCGTATGACCAGACCGACTTTTCCTTCAATCCGAATAATATCAGTGGGACGGGGAATGAATCGCGGACGTACGATTTCAACGACGTCACCCCTCCGGCGCTAACGGCCACCCTACCCGCCGCTGGGGCCACCGGGGTGGACTTCAACCTCGACAAGCTCACGATGACGTTTAATGAGAATGTCAACAACATCGACGCACCGGTAGCGAATGAGAACTCGGAACGTGTCATTATCTACCGGGCTTCTGATGACGCCGCGGTACTCACCGTCGGCCGTGAGGATGTAATTGCCAACGGCTCCAGCCCCAATGTCGAGGTGACCATCCCTCCTTCGACCCTTGCGCCGAACACGGATTACTATGTGTTGATCGGCAACGCGGTCATTGAGGACGTTCCCGCAGACAACGACTGGGGTGGCATCTCCAACAAAACCGTCTGGACCTTCTCCACTTCCGGCGTCGTGGTCAATAGTATAACCTCCGACATTTGCAGTGGCTCCTTCCAATCGATCGCCGATATCGTCATCAGCGAAGAGGGTGCTGGCGACTTCATCGCGGGAGGCAGCATCAACCTCGACTTTAGCGACACAGATTTCGGATTCGACATCAGCAGCGCATCCGTCACGGCGGGCCCCGCCGGTAATACCGATATCGCTACCATTCAGCTGAATCCGAAAACACTCACCCGGCTGACGCTCGACTATACACTCGACGGCACCAATGACAAGATTGACGTCATCACCATCACGGGTTTAAAGGTCTACGCGAGTTCGCCAGGTGCCAGCACGACCATCGTGAACGGCAACAGCACCGCGGGCAAATGGGCAATCGACGAGCCCGTCGTTTTTGCCACGATCAACGTCGGCACTTCCGCGCCTACCGCTCCCGCGCTGGAAGCGGGACAGGACCTGCTCTATTGCCTTAATGAAGATATCAGTGCCGCGACCGTAGCCGTCGTCAATGGCACCGGAACATTCAACTGGTACGAAAACGCTTCGCTTTCAACGTTGAAAGCGACAGGGGATCAGGTTAACGTCACCGACCTGGGTATCAATTCTTCCGTCGTCGGAACGGTGAAACGCTATGTCGTTCATGTAGACGGATGTCAGAGCACACCGCTGGAGGTGACCTTTGAGGTAGCACCCGTGCCGATAGCAGATGCAGGGCCCGCTACCCTGGATGTGTGTTCAGGCACTTCTGTGACCCTTGGCGGTTCACCCACCCTTATCGGACCCTCGGTGGCAGGAACCTATCAGTATCTTTGGTCAACGAATGCCGCACTGGGTGGCTTCACCGACATGGGACCGAACCCCATAGTGACACCCACCTATGGCAAGGACACCACATTTCAATATACTGTCAAGATTATCGACGCGAACGGTTGCGAATCCGACATCTTCGATCCCAACGCGACCACCGCGGTAGCCGTCGACTCCACGGATGAAAACATTGTCTACACAAGTCCGCTGAGTACAAGTTTCACATTGAATAGCGACCCCATCCAGTTGACAGCAACGCCATCGAACAACAGCACCTATTCGGGCAACGGCGTTTACTTATCAGAAGGAACCTACTACTTTGATCCCGACCTGGCAGGGACAGCAGGGTCTCCACACGCCATCACCTATGCAACTGAATTAAGTAATGGCTGCCCTATCACGGACGTCCGGCAGTTCTCCGTCTCGAACGCATCGGGGAGCATCGTCAACCTCGCGGGGTCCTATTGCGAGAATGAAGGAACCGATATTACCAAAGTGCTGGCGCTTGGACCTGACTGGCAGGCCCAGCTGGACGCCGACAACAACACCTATTATATGCCCAACGGCTACCGCTATGATTTTTACGACTTTAAAGCCTACAGCAGTTCGGGTACGGCCGGGCCAGGTGTAGCCGGAGACGTTTCCAACGGCGAGGACCAATACATTGTACCTTCAGAACTGGTGCCCTACGTGCCCGGTGCGAATTACACTTATGTCGGCATGCGCGTACGACGATATCGGTTGCCCGTAACAGGACCGTTAGGCGTCGAACTGGTTCCCGGCGGTTATGACCCGCCGACACCCATCTTCTGGCGCGTTCAATACGTCAATCTCTACACCATGCCGACCCTAAAGGTGTCAGGGATCAAGCCGGAACAGGTCATCTGCGATGTCGATGAAACGTATAACCTCGAAGCCAATTTTAACGAAGGCATCTACCAGATCAGTCGTGACAGCATCAACTGGTTTTCGGGCCCCGCCGTTGGTCTGGCCGACAGCCCGCCGAATTCCGGCAAGGCCATATTCAATCCGCATGACGCTTTCACAAGCAATGGATTCGGCCTTCCACCTGCATCCAACATCACCAAATATTATATCCGTTACACCTACAACGTTCCGGGGACCGTCGGAAGCAACAGCAGTGCCTGTACAGCTGCACTCACGACGGTGATTTACATCAGTCCGAATCCGGAAGTCGCGTGGGTACCGCTGACGGAAACAGAATTCTGCTATGAAGCCGCGAGCATCGCGGTAAAAACCAATTCGCCCGCTCCGACACAAGTGGCCATTACAGGCTACGGTATCTTCGATCAGGGCAATGGCACAGCTAGTTTTGATCCCGATGAGGCACTAAAGGCAAAGGCGTTTGCTACCAACAGCCCGCCGTATACCAACTACAACGCCCCGGAAGATATCATCATCTCAGCTACCCGCACCGATGTGAACGGATGTCGTACCACCATTGATCAAACCGTACAAGTGAGGCCATTGTTTCCCGCGTCCTTTACGGAAGCGGACCTCGACGTTTGTTATGAAGATAGCCCGCAGCAAATCGTTGGTGATCAACCGAACGGCAACTACGATCTGTTCAACCCCAACCTCAACATAAACTTTCCCACCACAACCATCAACAATTTCAACCTGCGTACGCTGTACGACAACGCTGTGGCGAATGGCGCAGATGGTACGGTGAGCCAGAAATTCGTGCTCACGTTTCACACGAGTGACCCCGTGCTCCATTGCAGCAATAGCGTAAGCAAGACCTTCACGGTTAACCCGCCCATTACAATGGATATCGGTGGTCTGACACCGGGTATGATTGTGTGCGGCAATGGCACTCCGTTTAACCTCACGGGAAACCAGCCCAGCGCAGGATCCTTTGAGATCAGCACTTCACCGACATCAGGCTTCGTCAGTGATGCACTCGGCCTGAACAACACAACCTCGGGCAAAGCTACCTTTACGCCAGCCGGCGCAGGTATTCCGCCGGGTGATCCACAGAAATCACTCTATATCCGTTACTCCTTCCTCGGACCTGGATGTACGGGCAGCGCGCAAATCACCGAGGAGTTGATCGTCAACCCGCAACCCGACATTACCTTTGCCAGCAGCATCCCCGCCGCCGGCACGCCGTACTGCTTCGAACAAGGCACATCACCGTCTACGGTGGTCCTGACAACTGATCAGTCAACTGACGTGACCATTTCGGGCTTTGGCATTACAGACAACGGAGGGGGTACTGCCGTCTTTAACCCTACATTGGCCTATCAACAAAGTTCACTTGCAGACAACCTTAACCCGTTGACCGACCAGACGATTCGGACCATCACCGTCGTAGCAAGCCGCACCGACACGGAGAGTTGCTCCAATACCACGTCGGTCGACTACACGGTGAATCCGTTGCCCACTGCAAGTTTTGCACCTCCACAGACAGAATTCTGCTATGAGGACGACCCCGTTACCCTACAGGGTGCACAAACCAACGTAAAGTATCAGTTTGTGTATCGAAACACGACATCGCCGGCGAATTACAGTCCCGCGCCCGTGTTCCAGCCTGCAGTGACATTTGATCCCGAAGCTATCTTCGACGACGCCGTGACAAAAGGTGCCAACCCGTTGGCTACGCTGCAGTTCGATGTGCTTTATACATCGATCAACAGCACGACCGGTTGCACCCACCAACTGGCTCCGGTCACCATCAATGTGTCGCCGCGCATTCCCGTTGCCATCTCCGGCGTGGAAAACGGCGAGATCTTTTGCTCCAATATCACAGACCGGATCCTTGAATTCAGTCCCCCCGGTGGTACATTTCGGATCAACGGTGCAACCGAACCTTTTTCAAACAACCAGTACGTCTTTAATCCGCCCATCGAGGGGCCTGCCAACGGCACAGGCTATACGTTCAGCTACACGCTGATCACCGGTAACAACTGTACGAACTCGCTGGAGAAAACAGTAAAGGTACTCCCAAGTCCGAAGGCACTGTTCACCGTTCAGCCGCAATGCGACACGGCGCTCATCCCCTACCACGCACAGACTGCCGGCAACCTGGCTACCTCCACCTACACGTGGAACTTCAGCGGTGACACCAAGACCGGCCAGGATGTTGAATATCGGTTTCCGGGTGTCAGCACATATTACGCAAAACTAAAAGTGGAACATCCACCCTTCGAGATCACACCGGGAAATTACCTGGTATGTTCCGACAGCCTTCAGCTGGATCAGGTGGTCGGACCATATCCACGCGATATCCGCTTTGAGTACTTCAATGTCTGTGAAGATGATGAAACGAATTTTGAAGTCAGCTCGAGCGTCCCCATCAACCGTGTGGCGTGGGATTTCGGCGACGGAGAGTCAACAGGCTACGGCATTCTCTCGGAAAACATCTCCGGACTGTCGAAGACCAGCGGCACCTATCAGAATCCTATCCACAAGTTCGGCGCGGCCTCAAGTGCACTCCGGGTGCGGGTGACCGGAAAGACCGCAGACAATTTTGGTGGATGTCCCAGCGTCTTCGAGCGGGATATTTCCATACTAAAGCTATGGACCCCGACGACCGGCTCACTGCACTACGACATGTCACAGCTCGACAACGGCAGGGGATTCTGGGTGGTCGAAGACAAGGAGGGTAATTCAACATGGGAGTTTGATGTAGCCTCCAAGGCCCGGATCAATACGAGTGAACCTGCCTGGGTGACGGGGTCAACTGAACCATATGAAGCAAACGATGTGTCGTACGTCAACAGCCCGTGCTTCGACCTGAGTGCCTTCTCCAGGCCTGTCATATCCATTAAGCACTGGGCCGACACAGAACCGTCGGATGGCGCAGTGTTACAATACTCCGTCGATGGCGGCGACACCTGGGAACGTCTTGGGGATGTAGCGTCGGGACTTGATTGGTACAACCGCTTGACGATATCCTCCAACCCGGGAGAACAGACCGACCTTTCTTCGGGATGGTCACTGACCAATCAGCTTGACTGGGCCGTCGGCAAACATACCCTCGACGTGCTGCCGCCCAACAGGTCGCAGGTACGGTTCCGCGTGGCCTTTGCGAGCTTCAACAATCGCGAACACCGCGACGGATTCGCTTTTAACAACGTGGTCATCGAAGAACGCAACCGCACCATCCTCGTCGAAAACTTTACGACACTCAATCCTGCACAGGAAGCCAACAACATCGAGTTCAAGAAATTCCGCGCCGACGCAAACTTTAACTTCAACCCGGCCGAGTTGGTGAAACTGGAATATCACCATACGCCGGCACAAAACAGCTCGCCGCCCGATGCGCTCAACCTGGCAAACCCCACCGATCAAAATGCGCGCGCCGCGTTTTACGGTGTCACCACCGCCGCGAGGGCCTTTATCGACGGCGGCTTCGGACAGGAAGCGGACAACCGCACATTCCTGTCACCTGCGCTGCCATTGTATTTCAGCCTAAGGTCACTCGTCACCTCACCCGTGAACCTTACCATCGACTTCGGAGCGGAGCCCGCGGACAAACTCAACGTCAAGGCTACCGTTGCCGCTACTACCGACCTCAGCGGCACGGGCCAGTACAATGTGTTCATCGCCGTTGCCGAGAAAGAAGTGATGAATCAGCGCTATGTACTGCGCAAGTTTCTTCCGACTGCAGCTGGCACGCCACTGACTTCACTCTCGCCTTTGGATCCGCCACAGGAGATCAACGTCTCATACGACATGCGACAAGTGACCCGTGATGAGAACGGCAACTTCAAACCTTTCGCCGTGATCGTGTTCGTGCAAAACCTGCAAACCAAAGATGTTCTTCAAACGATCATGCGCGGTGACGGCACTGCACCCGCAGACATCGTCACGAGCGTGGAAATACCGTTGGATCAATACCTGCAGGTGTACCCCAACCCTGCCGACGATCGGATGACCATCATTCTCCCTGTACCTGCCGTATCTGAGACACCTTTGAAAGTTTTTGATACTTTTGGGAAAGCCGTTTTCTCGACCTCTTTCCGCAAGGGAGAAACAGTGAAGATGATCGATACGAAATCGTATTCCGGCGGCGTGTACCTGCTGGAGTTGTCTCTACCGGAAGGCCCCGTAAGAAAAAAGGTGATGGTGGTACATGACTAATAAAAGACACTAAACTTCATCATGGAAATCTTCCTGACACCCGAAGCCTGGATGGCGCTATTGACGCTTACTTTCTTTGAGGTGGTACTGGGAATTGACAACATCATCTTCATATCGATTGTCTCTAACCGACTGCCGGTTGAAATTCGCGCGCGCACGCGAAACCTCGGGCTACTGCTCGCAATGCTCGTGCGCATACTGCTGCTGCTCACCATCACCTGGGTGATGAAATTTCAGGAGCCCCTGTTTGGTGTACCGCTGTGGATCAGCGAGGATGGCGGCATCAGCGGCCGTGACCTGATCCTGATCCTTGGCGGTATGTTTCTGATCGCCAAAAGTACGCGCGAGATCAACCACGAAATGGAGGGCGAAGACGAAGCGGTAGAGGAGACCACCATCAAAAAGGTGAACGTGACCGGCGTCATCGTACAGATCATTTTGCTTGACATCATCTTCTCGTTCGACTCCATCCTCACCGCCGTGGGCCTGACGAAATTTATCTCGATCATGATTATTGCGGTTATCTTCTCCATCGGCATCATGATTGTTTTTTCGGGGAAGATCAGCGACTTTATCCACAGACATCCGTCGATGGAAGTGCTCGCCCTCGGATTCCTCATCCTTATCGGATTTATGATCTTCCTTGAAGGGCTGGGCAAGGATATCCCGAAAGGATATATTTACTTTGCGGTCGTGTTCTCCATGGGCATTGAAATGATTAACATGCGCGTGCGGCGACGCCGAAACAGGGCGGCCGCTACACCGCAGGTGGTCAAGGAGGAAGAACACGAGACTGTCGAAAAATGAACATCCCTCCCTATCTCCCTCCCTTCTTCTTGTACGGGCCGCACCTTGAAACCATCTATCCCGCCCTCTTGCGTCGCGTTCGCGTGCTGCCTTATCAGCGTGAACGGATCACCACCGCTGATGATGATTTCCTGGACCTCGACTGGCTGACCCGCGGCAGCGACCGACTCGCCATCATATCGCACGGATTGGAAGGGAACAGCTCAAGGGCCTACATTAAAGGCATGGCGAGAGCGTTTTACAACAACGGCTTCGACGTCATCGCCTGGAATTTCCGCGGCTGCAGTGGGGAGATGAACCGGCAATTGCGGTTCTATCACAGTGGCGCGACTGATGATCTTGATACAGTGGTGCAACATGCCCTCAGTACGACACGATACAAGGACATCGCCCTTATCGGGTTCAGCCTCGGCGGAAACCTCACACTGAAATACCTTGGCGAACGTGAAGTTTCCAATGCCATTCGCAAGGCTGTCGTCTTCTCGGTACCGATGCATCTGCAAAGCGCCTGCGAAAAAATTTCACTCCCCTCGAACAGAATTTATTCCAACCGGTTTCTGAGAAGTCTTAAAAACAAAGTGCGCATGAAGGCGCGCCTGAGAAGCGACCTTGACCTCACACCGCTGGCGAATATCAAAACACTCACCGACTTCGATGACTGCTACACGGCACCGCTGCACGGTTTTGAAAATGCTGCCGACTACTACGCACAATGCAGTTCGCTGCGCTTCGTACAAAATATCAAAACACAAACGCTCATCGTCAACACACTGAACGACCCTTTCCTCAGTGCTGAATGTTTCCCGCAAGCATTGTTGAAAGACCATCCGTATGTGCAACTGGAAGTCCTTTCCCGCGGCGGGCATGTCGGATTCACGCAATTCAATAAAAATGGGCTATATTGGTCCGAGGAACGAGCGACGCGATTTGTGAGTGGAGTGGCGTGTTAGGGCGCAACGATTCAAGATTCACGCCTCACGCCTCACGATTCACGACTCACGACTCACGACTCACGATTCACGACTCACGTCATCAGCAACACCCATGATCGACCGCTACAGCATCACCGCACCCGCCTCAATAATTTCAGAACGCTTCTCAGTTGATGTTCCGGAATTCTACAAGGTACACTACAACGCTGCTCCCACGCAGCTCTTGCCGGTGATCACCAGCGCGGCACCGCAGGGCGTTTCACTTTTTTATTGGGGCATCGCACCAGAGTGGGCGAAGAACAAAACCGTGAGCGAGAAATACATCAATCACCGGGCGGAATATTTCGCCGACAAGCCGGTGCTGAAGAAGGCGCTTCGCACGCAACGGTGCATTGTGCCGGCGGATGGCTTTTACGGATGGAAGAAGGTAGGCAAAAGGACGAGCATCCCCCACCGGTTCACATTGAAGTCCAAGGCCGTATTTTCCTTACCCGGCTTATGGGAAGAATTCGAAGATCCCGATGGCAACCAGATCCAGACCTTCGCCATCATCACCCGCGAGGCCAACCCGATCGTGCGAACGATTCAGGAACGCATGCCGGTGATCCTGCAAGGCAACTTCGAAAAGGCATGGCTCGACCGGTCGAGTACTGAAAAATCTTTGCTCGACATCCTCCAATCGCCTGATACACCAGAGATGAGCTACTACCCCGTCTCCCCCCGCATCAGCCAACGCGAGCTCGACGTGCCCTCACTGATCATCCCGACCCCTCCAGCCGACCAACACGGAAATCTCACCCTCTTTGACTGAAATTTAGTCATTAG
>CAYMWA010000001.1:23375-35043 GCA_964393795.1 uncultured Roseivirgaceae bacterium | reverse complement strand
GGGATTGGGAGATTAGAGACAGAATGGAAGATGTCGGCACTAAAGGTGTAGACTTCCCCATTGCCAACTGCAAATTGCCCAATTGCCAATTGAGCGTTGGCTGGCGCGCTGGATTGAGCGTTGGCTCGCGCGCCGGATTGACCATCGGCACGTGCGAAGATCCAGTCGGCAGGTACAGTCGGCTTTGCGCCGTCGTATCGATGTCGATAAAATCAAATTCTTCTTCCTCCGGCGGCGGGATCACGTCTGAGGAATCGCTCTCATGCGGTTTCTTCTTAAACAGATTCTGGAAGAAGCCTTTCAGGCCCTTTCGCTCCTTCTTATCCTTGTCCTTCTTGTTGCGGGGGCGTGCAGCCTCGCGCTGGTCGGCCGCCTGTTGGTGTTGGGCCAGTCGCACGTCGGGAAGCACAAGGTAGTCGCGCAGGTACCACATGTAGTTATCCTGCTCGATGTTCAGGCCAACGTGCTTGACATAGTACTGGGGCTTCTGCGGTACGTACCTGTTTTCGATCGGATCGTAGTCGAGGCTGTCGGCGCCGTTGTATTTCAACACTCGCGCTTCCCGATCTTTCGAGATCACATAAACGCTATCCTGCAAAGGAGCCGGAGGCGCTGCCTGGGGCAAATCCGGGATAAACGCGCTATCGATCACCGAGCGCGCCGCCCGGTCAAGGTCCGCCAGGGAAACACTGTCACTGTTCGGATGGGCGATAGAATCCGGAACATTGACAAATACCGGCTTCTTCTCCACCGTGCGCATGCTTCTGACTTTCTTGTGATAAGGCACGGGCTCCGCAATGAGATAGCGTGTCTTGCTGGCTGTCAGTACTTTAGGGGTAGAGTCTTCCTGGAAATAACTGAATTTCTTTCGCAGTTCATCCTTGTCGTAAATGTAGGCACTTTGAAAGGCAGGGCATATGCCACGCTGGGTGCAGGCACCGAGCGCGAGGCAGCATCCGAAGAAGAATAAAAGTGCCCTGGGCATATTAGGGGAATTCCATCAAAAATAAGGAAATAAGTCAAAAATCCGGCAAAATGGCCGCTCGAAGTACGCAGATGCCAAATTCTATGAAAACAACGGCTTTTTCACCGTTTTAGTGGGTGGTGACGCATTTTTCCTGTTCCTGCCCGAACAGTGCCTTCCGACGTGCTCAGAACCCGCAAAATGCAGGAGCACGAAGAGCACTGAGAATCTCAGAGATCACAAAGAATAATTTCAAAAAATCATTGTGTGACGCTGTGTGCTTTCTCTGTGTAAGATCCCGACAACCTACAGCAAGTGTTTGATCAGGATGTATATCACACCCAGGAGGAAAACAATAATGGAAATCTTGTTGATGCCATGCATCATTTTGATATTGACGTTGGTCGGACGCGAAGGGTCCTTTTTTCGAAAGAAATACCCGCCTACTTCGCCAAGGGCCAAAAACTGCTTCCACCCTCCCGATTTATTGCTGCGCTCTGCGTGATGTGTTTCCATAAGCTGTGCTATTCTGCCGGCGGATCAATCCAGTTTCCATCGGCACGTATGATTCCGATCAATTCATCCACCGCTTTCGCGGATGGAACGTTTCGTTTTACTACTTCTTTTCCACGGTACAGCGTAATCCGGTCCGGTCCGGACCCAACGTATCCGTAGTCGGCGTCAGCCATCTCGCCCGGCCCGTTGACGATACATCCCATGATACCAATCTTGACGCCTTTGAGATGGAACGTGCGTGCGCGAATTTTTGCGGTGGTCTCCTGGAGATCGAAAAGTGTTCGGCCACAGGAGGGACAGGATATGTATTCGGTCTTCGATATGCGCGTACGTGTAGCCTGAAGAATATTGAAGCCCGTCTGATTCACCAGCTTGTCGCCCCCACAATCTTCCACCTGCAAAAAGATGCCATCGCCGAGACCATCGATAAACAATGCGCCCAAATCTGTTGCCGCGTACAATTGAAACAGCTCGGCAGGCAGGTTGCGATACGTTCTGCCAATCACCACCGGGTTCGTACAACCGGCAGAGATGAGTTCCACAAAAATCTTCCGCTGTTCGGCCATCCCGTGTACGTTGGTCGTCTTGACAATCAGTACGGCCGACGGATCATTTTTCAGTTTTGCGATAAACTCCGGGGTGATGTCTTCAATGCCCGTTGAGACAAACACGGCGGGAGCGGAAATATTTCTTCCCACGAGGTATGCCGACGCGTCCACCAACGGATAAACGCGTTCATGATGCCGTTCCGAAAGCCACGTATCGTAATTATAGATCAATCCCAACGTTCCCGGTATTGCAAACGACACGACATTGTCGCCGCAGTACACGTAATCACAGGCCATATCGGAGATGTTCCATTTGTCGAGCGCGTGCGCATATTGATAGCCAAGTGCAAACAGCGATGCCTGGGTGATGTGCGCCCGTCCGGAGAAGTCGGCAATGACGCGGGGCACCTGGTGATCGCCCATATTGACGACTGCATGGGTGCTGCGTCGCGAATAGACAAATGGATCGATGGGATAGTGGCCGATGGCTGGAATAGGGCGGTGCGACTCCCGAGCACGATAGCGGTTTGCCAATGCGAAAGCCACGGGTATTTCGGCCTCGGGCGGTTCGGTGAGCGACACGCGTATGGTGTCTCCCAATCCATCCTCGAGCAACGTACCAATTCCCACTGATGACTTTATCCTGCCATCCTCCCCGTCGCCGGCCTCTGTTACGCCGAGATGGAGCGGATACGGCTTGAAACCTTCTTCATCAAGCTTCAGCGCCAGCAACCTGTATGCCTGAACCATCACCTGTGGATTGCTCGACTTCATCGAAAGCACGATATCGTAGTAGTTCAGGTCTTCGCAAATGCGCAGAAACTCCAGCGCACTCTCCACCATGCCGAGGGGCGTGTCGCCGTAGCGGCTCATGATGCGGTCGGAAAGCGATCCGTGGTTAGTGCCAATCCGCATCGCCGTGCCATACTCCTTGCAGATCCTGACCAAAGGTGTAAACTTTTCGCGGATGCGATCAAGTTCCGCCTCGTAAGAAGCATCCGTGTAGTCGATGGATTCAAATCTTTTCTTGTCGGCGTAGTTTCCCGGGTTGATGCGGACTTTGTCGACGATGCGGGCCGCAAGTTCGGCTGCGTTCGGGGTAAAGTGAATGTCGGCGATTAACGGCACGTGATAACCGCGAAGGCTGAGTTCGCGCCGGATCACCTCCAGGTTTTGCGCTTCTTTAACACTGGGTGCGGTAATCCGCACATATTCGCACCCTGCATCGACCATTCTGATCACTTGTTCTACCGACCCCCGGGTGTCCATGGTGTCGACGGTAGTCATGGACTGAATCCGGATAGGGTTATTCCCGCCCATGGGGATATCGCCGATCTTTACTTCTATGGTCTTTCGGCGGCTGTATGCGACAAGGCTGTTACAATATTGCTTTAACGACGCGATTTCGGTGTTCACGAAAGGATTGATTTACACAAAATTAACCTTTAACCGCAGATTTAGTTCCGACGGGCGATTTTTTTTAGGGCCGCGCTTCGGTCGCTGAGCTTGCCGAAGCGCCCGAAGCGCCTCCCGGCCCCTTCGGCAGGCTCAGGGACCGCCTCGTCAGATATCGCCTTCCTGCGGCCTGAGGATAATTTCTTCCACCACGCTGTTGGGCGAGAGGTGATAAGCGGAAAATACCGTTTCGGCCACATCTTCTGGCCGCATAAAACGCTCATCCGGGAGGCCCGCTCCCGCCCAACTGCGGGTTTTGGTGGCGCCGGGCATGACGGCGGTCACCCGGATCCCCTGGTCCATCATCTCCTGTCGCAGACACCGCGAAAATCCCAGCAGGGCCGCCTTCGCAATGGCATAAGACCCCCCATTCTTGTACGCCTGAAAACTGGCAATGGAGCACATATTGAATATATGCCCCGACCGTTTGTGCATCAGGTGCTCGATCAGGGCGCGTGTCAGGTGATAGGCACTGAAGAGATGGGCATCGATCATCTTTTCAAGATTACCCTCCGGCTCAGTGGCAATGTCGCCGGGTACAAAATAACCCGCATTGTTGACGAGCACATCCACTGGTCTGTTCAACGAAAGCACATAGGCGGCAAACGCGCTCACTTCTTCTTTCAGCGACATATCGGCCTGTCGAACATACACTTCGGCAGCGGAGTTGTGCTGCTTCAATTCCGTCTTGAGCGCTTCCAATCCGGCGCGATCCCGTGCACAGGTGACAGCGTCAAACCCCTCATTAGTAAATTTTTCGATGATGGCGCGGCCAATACCATGGGAACCGCCCGTGACTACAATGAGCTTGCGCATTGCTGGTGTTTTAATTTGCAGTATATTTAGCAAGTTAATAATTGCGTCCATTTAATCAGTTTATGGTAGGCGAGATCGGGAAATACTTCATCTTTTTAGGTCATCTCTTTGTAAACCGCGAATCTTTCAAAACCTATTACAAACTCATCCTCGAAGAGTGCATCAGCATCGGTATTGGATCTGTCCTGCTGGTGGCGCTGGTATCCACTTTCATGGGAGCGGTGACCACAGTTCAGACGGCATTTAACATGGTGAGTCCGCTGATTCCTGATTACGTCATCTCGCAAGTAGTGCGCGAGATGACCGTGCTCGAACTGGCACCCACCATCATCGCCATCATCTATGCCGGCAAGGTGGGCACGGGCATGGCGGGCGGATTAGGCACGATGCGCATTACAGAACAGATCGACGCGCTTGAGGTGATGGGCATCAACTCGATTTCTTACCTCGTGTTGCCCAAGATCATCGCCTCAATGCTCATGTATCCCATCCTGGTAATCATCGCAGGAGTATGCGCGCTGCTGGGGGGTTACGTCGTAGGAACCATTACAGCCATCATCACACCGAACGACTATGTGTACGGGATACGCTTTACTTTCAATGAATTTACCATCACCTTTGCCTTGATAAAGTCGATAGTGTTTGCCTTCCTGGTGGCTTCCATTTCCTCCTACAAGGGCTACTACACCAGGGGGGGCGCTCTTGAAGTGGGTATCTCCAGTACCCAGGCCGTGACAAACAGCGTCATCGCTGTTCTGCTGGCAGACTATTTACTGGCGCAGTTACTCCTTTCAAAATGATCGTAGTAAAAAACATTTCAAAATCGTTTGGCGACAAGGTTATCCTGACAGATATCAGCGGCGTGTTTGAGAAGGGCAAACCGAACCTCATTATCGGTGCCAGTGGGACGGGAAAGAGCGTGTTGCTAAAGTGCATCGTCGGGCTCATCAAGCCCGATAAGGGAACGGTGACCTATGACGGCCGCAATTTTTTTGAAGCCGACCGCAATACGAAAACGGAAATCCGCCGCGAGATCGGCATGCTGTTTCAGGGTGGAGCGCTCTTCGATTCTAAAACTGTGGAACAAAATGTGATGTTCCCACTGGATATCCTCACCGACCTTCCCCAAAAAGACCGACTGGACCGTGTCAACTTCTGCCTCAAACGTGTTGGGCTTGAGAACGCCAACAAGAAAATGCCCTCGGAACTCAGTGGCGGAATGAAAAAGCGCGTCGGCATCGCCCGCGCCATCGTCAACAATCCAAATTACCTTTTTTGCGATGAACCCAACTCAGGCCTCGATCCGCAAACCTCCATTGTGATCGACGAACTCATTCAGGATATCTCCGAAGACTACAACATCACCACGATCGTGGTGACACACGATATGAACTCGGTCATGGGTATCGGAGAAAAAATCCTCTTCATCTACAAGGGCATGAAACTGTGGGAAGGCAATAAGGATGACATCACCCATTCCAATGTAAAGGAGCTCGACGATTTCGTCTTTGCCAACAAGGTGATGAGTGCGATGCGGCGGAAATAGGCGTTCGGCCCTTGTCCGGGAAACTTGAAACTTCCCGAACGCTTTACACTTCCGGGAGGTTGAGCGGCAATTCAATCGTAAACGTCGTACCCTTGTTGCGACTCGTCTCAAAGTAGATGGCACCATTCATCTGGTGTATGGCCTGGCGCGAAATCGCAAGACCGAGTCCGGAACCTGACTTCTTGGTGCTAAAGTGCGGAAGAAAAATCCTGTCAGCAATGTCCGGGTCGATTCCCTTTCCGTTATCCTGGATGCGTATCCTGACCTTCCCTCCTTCCAGTGTGACCAACACGCTGACGCGGACGGGTTTGCCGGGCGTCCCCGACTGAAGGCCGTTGAGGATCAGGTTCGAGAGTGTGCGGCTGAGCAATTGCTCGTCACCCAGCACATACGCCTCCCGCACCGAGGTGCGCAAGGCGATGTCTCCCGTCGGACTGTGCAGGTCGACCACGCGCCGGATCAACGCAATGATATCCAGCCGGACAATGACAGGTTCGGGCATCCGTGCAAAACCGCTGAAGGAAGACGCAATCTCGTTGAGTGTATCCACCTGCGAAAGCAATGTACCAATGGCCTTTCGCATCTTTTCTTCCGATGCGCTGTCCTTGCCGATCGCCCGTTCGAGCTGTTGTAAAGTCAGTTTCATCGGTGTAAGGGGATTCTTTATTTCGTGTGCCACCTGCTGTGCGATTTCCCGCCACGCTTTCTCACGCTGCGTCTGCTCCAGTTCTATCTTGCTTTCACTAAGCTTGAACAACATCGCATTGTATTCCTTCACCATCAGTCCGATTTCGTCTGTAGCCGTCCAGGTGAGCGGATTGTTCATCCCCGTAAGGGAAGTCCTGCGCAGCGATTGTGTCATAAACCTGAGCGGAAACGTCAGCCAGTCGGACACGAAGTAACTCAGCACAAGCAGCACGATAAAGATCGCCGCAAAGATGTTGAGGATATTGGCAAGGATGACCGTCTGTACGCGCTCGAGGAGGTACACCGACTGAAAGAAGGGAATGCCCAGAATGCCGATAAGATCACCGGTCTGCGGCGACTTTAATGCGGTGTAAGCAACATTGTACCGCAGTTTGCCTACTTCCTCGTCTTCAATGATCAGGCTTTCTCCCCGGCTGATCCGGAAGAACGCCTGTGAATTCATGTAGCGTGAAATCAGGTTGCTCTCAAAGATCAACGGCTGGCTGCTGACCACCAGTTCGCCCCGTGTGTTGTAAATGTTTGCATCCATGTTGGAAAGCTTCGCGAGGTCGGCAAGTTCGTTAGTCAATGCGGTCCGGCTTTCGTCGACATCGTCTGCGTAGTCATTCAGTCGTCCTGAAATCTGTTGTCCGAATACACGCGACTTGTTCAGGTACTCTGTATTCAACTGCTGTTGCGACGAACGGCTTGTCAGGCTGAGGGTTGTGATGCTGACGACAATCAGCGGAACAAAAAAGGCGAGGTTAAGATACAGTTGTATGCGCGCGGAGAAAAACAGTTTTCGGCGAAGGAAATAATTGTAAAGGCCCTGGATGGCGATCATGACGAGGATGATCAGCAGCCCCATGACGAAAAGGAAAGAAAAATTCGCCACTTTATATACAAAGGGAACGACCTTCGACGAAACAACCGCGATACGACCACTCTCATCTTCTTGCGCGATATGATCGTATCCGTTGTAGGAGATCCCTTGCGAGTAAAGATCCGGGTTCTCCAACCAATCGCGGTCAAAGAAATTCTCGTAGTTGTATTCGCCGGATGTATACACGATATCCCTTGATGAAAATACCGCGTAGTTCAAGTCTTGCGTGTGATAAAATTGTTGAAACGTCCGGTCGACAAGCAACTCGGGATAGACGTTCTCCGGGATAATTTTCTTTAGCGAAAGCTCGACGACCACGTATCCGTAGACGGTGGAAAACCGTGCAATCGGAACGATCATGAGGTACTTCTGCGTGATGTCGGTTTCGGGATTGGTGACGAAATAGATGTTTTCAAAGTCAGTGCGATAGTGGTCCTGCTGATAGCCGCCCAGGAGATCTTCAAACGATTGGTCGGCATTGTTGTCTACAGGTGCGCCGAACGAGTTGAAAATAAAAATACGCACATCATACTTGTTGAAATAAGTAGGAAGGAATAGCTGCCGGATCTTCTGGCGCACAGGTTCCTTACCCAGGAAAGGGCTCATGATACGCGTCTGAATAAACGCATCGTTGGCAATCTTGTCCGATGCCTCGTTGAGGAGGTATTCAGCAAAGATATCACGATCAATGAGAAATGTGCTGGCAAAGCGAAACTGGCTTTCAATTTTTTCCTTGTGGGTAAAGTGTTGAATCGCGTAGGCACCATTGGCGGAAAGAAAAAATATGCAGGTGAACAGGTACGCAAATGTGCCGTACGACAAGCGTTTGAGGTTTTTGTGCAGGCGAAGCAGGTGGATAACCCAAAAACTTGCTGTTGCGCAGATGAGGGACGACACAAATGCCTGATCAGTCAGCCTATTGATCAAAGCAAAGACAACAACCGCTGCGATAAACGAAAACACCGTTCGCATGCTGTTCTTATCGGAAGAGAGCAGGCTAATAAATGGATGCGAAAACAGAAACGCAGAGACGCCCGACAGCAGTACAGTAATCAGGGCGACAATCCGCAACCCGTCGAAGCGAAGCGATTGTGATATATCGAGAATGATCGAAGAGTTGTTGTAAAGCGTTTGAATGACAATATAGGGGAACAACCATGCGAACAGGATCAGCAGGCCCGAGGCGAACGAGGCGGCCCAGCGATGTCGAGCCACGTGCTGCCGGCGAAATATCCGGAAGCGGAAGAAGTTGCGAAAGATGTAAAGTGAAAGTGCGGCGATCGCCACTACGTTGAGGAACATATCGCCGAGCGACGCATTGATGTAGGAAGAGGCAAAGACTTGCGGATCAAAGAAGTCACTGGTGATCAGTATACGGGGAAATTGGAACCAGGTCATCAACCCGCGAAGGGCAAGGAAGGTTACGAACAGGAACACGAACCCGCCTTCCGGCGACCTGTTTCGCACACGTGGAAGGAAAGCATATATGGCGACGACCAGTGAAATCAGCGAAAGGCTTAGCATGAGAATCGCCGTCGTGCGCATGGCTTCGTTGGCGGGGAAATTGGCGGAGAGGAAGCTGATCCGAAAGATGCAGTTCCCTGCGATGCAGACCGGCACCCCCAACGTCGCGTTCGGCTCAAGCACGGAGACATTCCCCGTGGGAAAGATTCCGTCATTCCATTCCGTGCTCAGGTAATCGTTGCTGATCGTGTACTCGCGGAGCAGCGTGATGAGGGAGACAACGGTATACCGCGCGTCGATCCTGTCACGCTTCATGACATACGCTTCCCTCCCGATACGGAGGAGTTTCACAGAAAAGCTATCGGCCGCCACCTGCGCGGGTGGCACAAACTTGTTGTCCGACCAGTATTGAAGTCCGTCGGCGTCGTATACAAAAAAGGGATAGGTGGTTTCCGTTTCAAGTGCGGTTTCGACGGAGAAAGGTGCGTTCAGAAGTGGCTCTATTTCGTCGTCGATGCGTTGAAGTTCGTCTTCCAGATTGGCCGCGATGTGTGCGGCGAGAGAACGCGGGGAAGCAGGTCTGAAAGAAACCCAGGCGGTGATCAGGCCCGCCGCCAGAAGAATGATAGATAAGGCAGCAAAATAAGCGGGTTTGGCCTTCAACACTTCGAGTTTAGCGTGAGTGGCTACTGCGACTTCGCCGGATCATACTTAATACCTCCAAAAGAATAAAGATACACGATTCTTGCATACCGGTAGTTGAGCGGAACGAACAAAATCGTTGCGACAAGAACGACGGTGATGTACACCCAGTCATCGGGGTCGTCGAACAAAACGTACAACAGCAGCCCCACCGCCACCATCAGCGCAACCGTAAAGGCATAACTGACATACATGGCTCCCTGGTAGAACCCCGGTTCCGGCTGGAGTCTGACGTCGCAATGCGGACAAGCCGCATGCATTTTGTTAAAGTGCTTCAGGTTACTCGCCGGATAGACGAACATGTTACCGGTACGGCAGCGTGGGCACTTGCCCTTAAGCAACGCGCTCGCCAAACTCTTTTCCGCCATGTTTTGTAAATTTGTGCCAAAAGACTCCAATGACCACCGCCGCCAGGTAGGGAAGTACGAGCAGGTACAGGATTCCCGTATTGATGCCGGCCGCGATCCCCGGCTCGCCGTTGCTAAAGTTGTTCTCCAGCGTGGAACGGCACATGGCGCACTGGGCAGACGTTTCCACTACCGCCGCCATTGTGAGGAACAATCCCAATATTAACTTTTTCATCCGTAATAAGGGCTAATCATAATGTAGACAACAACACCGCTGACGGCCACATACAACCAGAGCGGAAAAGTATACCGCGCAATAGCACGGTGCCGGGCAAAGTCGCCCGACAGTGCCCTCACAAAGGTAAAAAGCACCATCGGAATAACACCTATCGACAGCAAAATGTGCGTTATCAGGACAAAATAGTACAAATAGCGCAAAAAGCCCTCCCCTCCAAAAGGGGTTGATTCGCTCGTGCTGTGATAGACAAGATACAGGGCCAGGAACATACACGACAACGCGATACAGGTCTTCATGAGCCGCTCGTGCAACCGGCGTTTTCCATTCTTTACGGCAAACACCGCGGTCACCAGAAGAAAGGCCGTAATGCCATTGATCGTCGCATAAATGGGCGGAAGGAACGAGGTGTCATAGCCTTCGATCCTGATGCCAAAAAGGGCAGCAATCACGATGGGGATCAATATGGATAGCACAATGATCCGCTTCCGGTAACGATCCTTCTTCGGTTCCACTTTCGTCTTCACTTCCATCCTCAATATTGCTTTAGAATAATCTTCATTTCCACCATGAGGCGATCCACTTCATCGCGGTCCGATCCGAGGTAATAGCCGCGAATGCGATTGCGGTAATCGACGACCGCCACGGATGTATCTGCCTGCATTAACAACATACAGCGGCGGAAAAATTCCGGGTCACCGTGGGCCGCCATCACCTCCGGCGCGACCAGCCTGACAGGCGCTCCTTCAAACGCCACCAGTATCCGGTGCATGGCCGTCTTCACCGAGGGATCGAAATAAAAAACGTAGAGGGAATCACGCCCATCCAGCCCCAGCCGCGTAAATACCGAATCAGGAACGTGGTAGGGTGTGGAATACGTGAACGGACAATCAGCGGACGCCTGGATATCGCCTTTTTCATGCAAGACCGGCACCTGGAATTCATTTCTGCCAAAAATCCTGAGAAACAAAAACACGGCGACGGGCAGCACCAGAGCAAAAAACAGGAAAAGTGTTTTTTTCTTCATCTCAAAAAAAAGGCTTAGGTACGCCTAAGCCTCAGAAAGCATTTTTCATTCTGCACGATTCGGCAGCATCAGTGACTGCCTAGAACCGCAGGTCGGAAATAGCCATTCCTTCGTATATGAGCGCGATCAACAACCAGATGATAAAGATCACCGGGATCAGCACGCACCATATCAGCATCTTGGCTTCATGACGCAAGTGCATGAACTCGCCGACAATATAGGCAGCTTTGACAATGGTCATCGCTATAAAGAGCCATATGCGGGTATCCTTGAACTCGTGTGGCACCATGAACGCCACCGTAAATTCTATTGCCGTGATGAAGCCCAGAATAGCGGCTACCGTCCAGAGTTTTCTGATCTTTTCCTTGTTGGGAGGAAGGACGGTAACTTGTTGTTGCGTTTCTTCGTCATGCATTGAAGCCATGTTATCTCTGTTTTGTTAAGTTGTTGTTAGTCTCGTCGGCGTATTCGTAACTCG
>CAYMWA010000001.1:0-23275 GCA_964393795.1 uncultured Roseivirgaceae bacterium | reverse complement strand
TCGTAACTCGCAATTCGTCATTCGCTACACGAGGTAAAAGAATGTAAATACGAACACCCACACCAGATCAACAAAGTGCCAATATAATCCTACTTTTTCCACCATTTCGTAGTGACCGCGACGCTCGTAGACACCTGTTACAGTGTTGTAGTATATCAGGAAGTTGAAGCAAACGCCGGTGAACACGTGGAATCCGTGAAAGCCGGTAATGAAAAAGAAAAATCCTGCGAAGTCGGGTGGCCCGTACTGGTTCTGCGAAAGGTTTGCGCCAAAGAATGTCGTGCCTTCCGCGACAGCATCGCCCACATGGGCACCGTGTATAAAGTGTGACCATTCCCAGGCCTGGCAACTTAGAAATGTAAGTCCACCGATAATCGTCCAGAGCATCCACTTTTCAACGTCGGCGCGGTCCATTCGTTGACCGGCTTCCACCGCGAGTACCATGGTAACGGAACTCATGATGAGGATAAACGTCATCAACCCTACGAAGACCAGGGGAGCCGATACATCGAAGAAGGGAATGGCTTCGAATACCTTTTCAGGGATGGGCCAGTACGCCTGCGAAAAAACGAAGTCCTCGACGGCACCATCGTAAGCGGGGTGAGCGGCGCGGACCAGTCCGTAGGTAATGAGCAGTGCGGAGAAAGTGAACGCATCAGAGAGGAGAAAGAACCACATCATGAGCTTGCCGTAGCTTGCCCCCATAGGGGAAACGCCACCATCCCATACACTTCTGCCCGGAGCCTGAACGCTTGTCGGAGTACTTGCCATTGTTATTGTAGATTTATCGGTTCAATAATAAGAAGACAAACAAATATAGCCAAAGTCCGCCCAAAAAATGCCAGTACGTGGACGACAATTCCATCTTCAGCATGTTTTTGGAGTGGACCTTATATCGAAAAGCGGCGACGAGCATGATGAGCAGGACAATCACGCCACTGATGATGTGCAGGCCGTGAAAGCCGGTCAATACATACACAAATGAACTCGACGTATTGCTTCCGGTCCCTGCAAAATAGTAGTTCATCTCTACCATCTTCTTCCAGGCGAACCACTGCCCTACCAGAAAGCCCACCCCCAGCACCGATGTGATGGATAATGCGAGTTTGGTTTGCTCAAGGTTGTCTCGCTTTGCCGAGCGATGTGCCCACACCATCGTGGCACTGCTCACCAAAATGATAAGCGTCGTCCACCAGAACATTCCGGGCATCTCAATGGGTACCCATCCCGGTTCACCGCGCTTCACAATGTATGCGCTGGTCCATGCACCGAACAACATGACAACACTCACCAGGAAAAGCCACAATGCGAACTTCTTCGGGTTCATGCTGCGCGTCTTCCGCGCGTCTTCTACGATTCTTATGTCAGCTGCCATATACTTTCCCATACTTCAAACTTTATCCAACATCAAACTTTATCCAACAAGTATGCAATCTGTACAATCGGCAAGTAAAGGAACGACCCGAACATAATTTTCAGGGCCGACTTCCTGTCACCGGATTTCATCAATGAAAATGTCTGCGCCAAAAACAATACCCCGCAAATGGTAACGGCAATGGCCGAATTGATTCCAGTGATACCGAATGTAGCGGGCAGCAGGCCCAGCGGTATGAGGAACAGGGTATAGATCATGATCTGAATGGCGGTATTGAGATCCTTCTTGCCGCCGGAGGGCAGCAACTTGAATCCCGCTTTTTTGTAGTCGTCATCCGCCACCCATGCAATCGCCCAGAAATGCGGGAACTGCCAGATGAACTGGATGCCGAAAATAATCATTGCTTCATGCGATATACCGCCCGTTGCGGCGATCCACCCGAGCAATGGCGGCAGCGCCCCCGGAATAGCCCCGACAAAAACGGCGATGGGGCCAACGCGCTTGAGCGGCGTGTACGCGAAGCTATAGAGGATCATCGACACGATGGAAAGTGCCGTAGTAAAGGGGTTAGTGTAGAGAAGCAATATCGACACGCCGGCCGCGAGCGACAGCACGCAAAAAGTCACGGCTTCGTTAACAGAAACACGCCCCGTAGGAAGCGGGCGATGCTTCGTGCGCGACATCAGTTTATCCAGGTCTCTTTCGAGAATCTGATTCACCACGATGGATGCACCCGACACCAGAAAGCCTCCGATAAAAAGCATCCCCAACGTACCCCAGTGTATCACAGGAGACGCAAGGGCATAGCCGAATACGCAAGAAAAGGCGACAAGGAATGAAAGCCGCGGTTTCCACAACTCGTAGTAGGCCTTTCCCTTTGCCAGCGCAAAGGAAAAACCTGTCAATCCATCTATTTGTCCAGCAATCATCTCAATTCGTTAACAAAGGTGCCTCTTTTCTGTTCAACTTCAGTAAAAACAGGAACTGGATTCCAAAGCAAATCGTGGCCAGCAGCAGGTGTAGTGGTTGCAGAACTGCCGGCACGGAGAACCACGCCATCGCAATACCCGTCAACACCGTAGCCAGCAACAACAAGATCAGCACAAGCTGCAAAGGGCGCAACAAACGGTTCTTCCGCAGGTTCAGAACGAGCCCTACATGCAACAACAGTACTATCCAGGAAAACGACCGGTGAATAACAAAATCCGCATACACGGCAGAGATCCACTCCGATCGTGCTACTTCCGCGGACACTGCATCTATCGCCTCCCGGACCTGCGTGCCGAGCAATATCTGCACGAGTACCACTGCGATGCACGCAATCAACCACCAAAATCCGGTCTTCGACGACACGGGCTCCGGGTGCGGCGCACTTACGTGTACCAGGTACACGAGCATCGCGACAAGCAACAATGCGAGAAACATGTGCACGGTGATCGTCCACGGCGTCAGGTTGCTTGATACCACGAATGATCCAATCCACCCCTGAAACGAAACCAGCACCAGTGAAAGGAACGATATGACCGTAATCACGCGCCTGGAATTCCAGAATTTCAAAGAAGACACAAACACCAGAAAGATCAGAAATCCGATCGTCACACCGGTGATGCGATTAAAATATTCAATCCACGTCTTGGTGGGATTAAAATCTCCTTCCACCAGGATCGATTCGTCGGCCAGAAGCTGATCCGCCGTGTTGCCCATCCCGATCATCCGCAGGTATCTGGCAAACCGCAGGTTTTTTTCGTGTCGGTAGTTGGCGTAAATCTCCTTGTAGTTTGCAGGCAGCTCCGAAACGTCGGTGGGTGGCACCCAGTTTCCAAAACACCTGGGCCAGTCAGGACAACCCATGCCCGACCCCGTACTCCGCACAACACCACCTACCAGTATCAGAACATAAACAGCGATCAATGTGGCGAGGCTGAATTTGTGAAAAGCCCCTTGTTTTTTCATTGATCTAGTCCTTTTTCTCCACAACGACGGCACCCTGCGTACCTGTGCCTTCCAGTCTGATCAAATCATTCTCATGTGGCAGATTCGACTCCGGTGTTTCAGAAAAAGGAATGGTTTGCGGAATAAAGTCGTCCTTCGCTCCAGGCTTGCTGTAATCATAGGGCCAGCGATACACCGAGGGGATGGCACCCGGCCAGTTGCCGTGACCCGGATTGCGGGGAGTGGTCCATTCAAGTGTATTGGAGTTCCAGGGATTCGCAGGCGCGGGCTTGCCGCGGAAAATGCTTGAAAAGAAGTTGTAAAGGAAAATGAACTGCGCAGCGAACGTACAGATTGCCGCCGTACTCACGAGCACGTTCAGGTCCATGAAGCCGCTGAAGGTATCGAAATTCGTCCAGGTATAATACCGTCTCGGGAAACCTGCGATGCCGATGTAATGCATCGGGAAGAACACCAGGTAAACGCCGATAAAGGTAATCCAGAAGTGAATGTATCCCAGCTTGGCATTCATCATCCGTCCAAACATCTTCGGGAACCAGTGATAAATACCGGCGAGCATTCCGAAGAACGCCGCACTACCCATCACCAGGTGAAAATGCGCAACAATAAAATAGGTATCGTGTAACTGAATATCGATGGCCGCATTGCCGACGAAGATACCGGTGATACCGCCGGAAAGGAAGTAAGACACCATACCGATGGAGAACAACATCGCGGGAGTAAACCGGATATTTCCCTGCCAGAGGGTTGTGACATAGTTAAAAATCTTCACCGCCGACGGCACCGCAATAATCAGCGTCAGCAGCATGAATATCGATCCCAGGAAGGGATTCATCCCGGTCACGAACATGTGGTGCGCCCAGACGACGAACGACAACACCGCGATAAAGAGCAGCGAACCAATCATGGCCTTGTAACCGAAGATAGGCTTCCGTGAATTCGTCGAAATGATTTCTGAGGTGATGCCCAGTGCAGGCAGAATCACAATATATACTTCAGGGTGGCCCAGGAACCAGAACAAGTGCTGGAACAATACCGGGCTTCCGCCGGAGTTCGCGAGCGCCTCACCCGCGATATAGATGTCTGACAGATAGAAACTCGTACCGAAGCTGCGGTCAAAAATCAGCAGCAGCACGGCTGCGAACAACACCGGGAACGACAGCAATCCCACAATGGCCGTAAACAAAATCGCCCATATGGTCAATGGCAACCGGGTGAACGACATTCCGTGCGTACGCAGGTTAATAATCGTAGCAATGTAGTTGATACCACCGAGTAGTGTACTGACAATAAACAAGCCCATCGAAATCAACCAGAGCGTCATGCCCAATCCGGAACCCGCAATGGCCTGTGGCAGCGCACTGAGGGGCGGATACACCGTCCAACCGCCCGCTGCGGGACCAGTTTCGAGAAACAGTGACGAAAACATGATCACGCTGGAAATAAAGAAGAACCAGTACGACAGCATGTTGATGAACCCAGAGGCCATGTCGCGCGCACCGATTTGCAAGGGGATCAGAAAGTTAGCAAACGTTCCGCTAAGACCGGCTGTGAGCACAAAGAATACCATGATGGTACCGTGCATGGTTACCAGCGCGAGGTAAAACTCGGGGTCGAGTTTACCCTGTGCGTTGATCCAGCCGCCCAACACCGGCTTCAGCCACTCCAGGTTGGCGTCGGGAAATCCAAGCTGAAGACGGAATATCAGTGAAAGCAGCCCGCCCAGCAAGGCCCAGATGATACCAGTGATCAGGTATTGCTTGGCGATTACTTTATGATCCTCACTGAAGATCCATTTCCTCCAGAAATTGACTTCATGATGTTCGTGCTCGTGTCCATGATCATCATTCGAATGAACGTGCTGATGAACGTGAATATCAGTTGTTGCCATGTTTTTAATCGTTAATTCTGTTGATCTTAGTTGCCCGCTGCCACTCGGACACCGGGATCACGTTGCAAGCCTGCCTTTATCATGGCAGCTTCCTGCAGGGCTGCCGGCACCTTTTTCAAATAATCAGGATTCAGTTTCAACCACGCCTCCTGCTCCTGCTTCCATTGCTCGTAGGCTTCAGGCTCTTGCACGACGACGATCATCTTCATCGAGAAGTGTGCCTGTCCACAAATTTCTGCACAAGCAAGTTCAAAGTTAAAATTCGGATTTCGAAGTTGTTCGCGCATTTCCTCAGTGGTCTTCGTCGCAGTAAACTTGAACTGCGTCGGCATACCGGGCACTGCGTCCATCTTCACCCGGAAGTGCGGAATGTACAAACTGTGTATAACATCCTTCGAGCGGATCTTCACCAGGACCTCCTTGCCCTTCGGAATGTGCAATTCGAGCGACTTGAAATCGTCAAATGTATTCTTGTCGGTCAGGTCTAGACCGAATTCATTTACCGCGTCAATGAGTTTGTAGTTATAGCTTCCGAGCGTATTGTCTTTAATGCCTGGATAGCGGGCGGTCCACGCAAATTGCTGGCCGACTACTTCAATAATTTCCGCGTCGTCCGATGCCGGAGCCGTAATTTCGTTCCATGCGCGCAACCCGCTGAAGATCAGAATGGCCAGTACAATAGCGGGAATTACAGTCCAGGAAAGTTCGAGGTAATGGTTGTCAGGATAAAACTTGGCCTTGCGTCCTTCGCGATGCTGGTACTTATAAACAAAGACGCCCATCACCAGGCTGATAATGGCAAACGCCGCGACACTCACCGCCATGGTAATCCAGAACAGTGTGTCAGTCCACGCCCCGTGCACGCTTGCGACAGGCAATGCGTAATCATCAAAATATTTGATGGAGTACCAGAAGAATCCCGCGATGCCCCCGAAGCTAACGATCAAAAACAACGTGGCATTGAGCTTGTTACTGCCGTCAACACGCGCATCACTTTTGGCCCCACGATCCCTGGCTAGACTTACCAGGCTGCTGACTCTCGAAAGAAGGTAAAGAATGATAAGGATTAGTACAACACCTAAGCCTATTATCAGATTCGTCATGATTTCCTGTCCTTTTAAATGTGATGATTAAGACTTTCTGCCAATGTCGCGTGATTCTTTCCAACAAGCGGTATTTTCGCCAGCGCCCCAAGCACCACGAAGAAAAAGGCAGCCAGGAAAATGATGGTCACACCAATTTCAAGCAAACCAACGCCGCCGTACTGCTTCATGATACCGGGTGTCACCATGTTGTAAAAATCAAACCAGTGACCCACCAATAGAATCGGGCAGATAAGCTTGAGCATCGTTAATTGTCTTTTTGAATCCCTTGTCATCAGTAACAGAAATGGCAACACGAAGTTCAAAATAAGGCTGGCGTAGAACACCCAACTGTACGGACTGGTCGTGAGCCTTTCGACGAAATATACCGATTCTTCAGGAATGTTTGCGTACCAGATCAAAAGGAATTGCGCAAACCAGATGTACGTCCAGAAGATCGTAAACGCAAACATGTATTTACCGAGGTCATGGAGGTGATTGGCATTCACCACTTTAAGGTATCCGGCGCTCTTCAGATGTGCGACCACCCATGTGATCATCGCCAGGCCGCCGATCCACCAGCTGGCGAATACGTACCAGCCAAACATTGTGCTAAACCAGTGGGTATCAATGCTCATCACCCAGTCCCACGCGGCTATTGAAGAGCTCAGTGCAAAGAATACAAGAAACTTGACGGAGGCCGAACGGTTTTTGTACCAGTACGTCGTAGAACTATCCAGGTCTTCAGCGAGCATATTCTTGCGAATGACAAGGAAAAACCAGTACCACATGCCCAGGAATAACACCATTCTGAAAATGAAAAAGACGGGGAAGGTACCGGCCGCTGCTGGCCAATAAAAGTAGGGGCTCTTTCCGTTGATAACCGGATCAAATTCCGGTCCCGCTTCGTACAGATAACCGTGTGTCCAGTGGAAAATCGTTTTGTGCGCAATGACGTAAAGGACGATGGTCAAAATGCCACCAATAGGGATCCAGTTGCCAATCGACAGGGGCACGCGCAGCAGCCCTGCTGACCAGCCGGCCTGTGATGCATAGTGGACAGCGACGAAAAACAATCCGATGATTCCCAGTCCGAGGAAATAGACGTTGTTCATCCAAAGCGATGTGAGCAGCCGCTTTAACCAGATAGCCGGCCCGCCATGTTCGCCTTCAGCGTGCTGAACCTGTGCATGCGCCTCGGCCCCGTGGTCTTGTGCCGTGCTCGCTACCAGTTCTGCCGAAACCGCCATGGCGTGTTCGCCTCCCTGGTGTTCGCCAGCATTCATCGTAAACAATATACCAGCGATCACCAAAAGAAGTCCCACTCCGAACAGAATGAACACCTGCTTTCGTGTACCGCTCCCGAAAATATATTGTTCGTCTTCAATAATTACATGAGCCATGTTATCCGTTATTAGTCATTAGTCATTATTAGGCATTGGGCATCAGGCATTTGGCATTTGGCCTGCACCTGTAGCAGTCGTGCCCTTCCTTCAGTTACCTCATTCACCTTTCAAACCTTTCAAACCTCCCTCTACTGCTGCAGTGTCTTCACATACTTCGCAATACGCCACCGGTCTTCGGGACTGATCTGCGAGCCGTGGGGCCACATCAGGTTCTTTCCATAGGTGATCACATGGAAGATATGGCCTTCGGTCATGTCTTTCAATGCGTCAGACTGGTAGCTGGGCACACCGGCATAGGCACTCTTTTCCGCCCCGTCAATGGTGACACCCGTTGCCACTTTTCCGTCACCCTCACCTTTGGGACCGTGGCAATGATCGCAATACAAATCGTACAGCGCCTTTCCGGCGGCAACTACTTCTTTGGTTGAGTCAAGCGGATTGCGCAGCTGGTTGGCCATCGCCATACCGGTTGAGTCGTCGGCCAGCCTGTAGGGCAGCCATCCATGTTCATTTCTCTTTACCGTGTTGGCTGGCGGCCTCCTCATGTTCATCCTGTTCGGATTGAAGAGGTTCGAGTTGAAGAATTCGGCGTGCCCCTGCTCATGATCTTTGTACGCAGGATAATCGATGGATGTCACCCACCGACCGGCATCCCAATCCGTGATCTGAGTGAACGGATCATAAGGAACAGAGTGGTACATGTTCGGGGCGTATTCTTTACCAGGGTTGTTACCCTTGCCACCACAAGAGGCCAGGAGCGCCAAACCACCCAGTGCTACCAATAAGTTCTTCATCAAGTGCATAATCTCTTTCATGTATTGTTGTTGGCGTGGTGCTTCAGGAATCGTGAATCGTGAATCGTGAATCGTGAATCGTGAATCGTGAATCGTGAATCGTGAGTCGTCAATCGTGATTCGTGATTCGTGATTCGTTGAATATTACTATCACCGACTTTTCTCCTTCCTCACCACTTTACCATACTTTTTATATCCTTATACCTTTCAAACTTTTTCCACCTTTCAATCCTCTCCAATCTCTCAAACCTTTCCAACCTTTCAATCCTTTCAAACCAAGCTCCTACTCAAACACCTTCTCATTCACCTCCGAGGCGCCCGCATCGCGCAATACTTGCGTAATCTGATCGCGGTTCTGGTTCTTGTTGACATCAAGGTCGATGGCCATAACCAATTTGTCTTCCGTGCTGCGAATGTCGAAGTGCCGCGGCTTTCCGTAAGGCTTCATGTCGGACACAATCAGGAAGCACGCCACCATGCCAAGGGCCGATAACAACACCGTAAACTCAAACGTCACGGGAATGAAGGGCGGAAGTGCAGCGTACGGCTTACCGCCGATGATCATCGGCCAGTCAAATCCGAGCATCCAGAATTGGGTAAAGAGGGCAAGCGAGGTACCCGTCAGTCCAAAAAGGAATGCGGCGATAGGCAGGCGACTTCTCTTGTAGCCCAGTGCAGCATCCAGTCCGTGGACCGGAAACGGTGTGAATACTTCGTGGATTTTGACCCCGCTGCTTCTCACCTTCCGAACGGCGCCGATCAACACATCCTCGTCGTCAAAAACACCAACCAGAAAATTTTTATTTGCGGCCATTTTATCAATGCTAGGTTAATAGTTCATCATTTACTTACGGGTCTCCTCTATTTCGATCGGCGTACCCTCGGATCCTTCTGAGGGAGTGGCCTTGAGAATACTCTTGATCTCGGCGATGTTGATCACCGGGAAGAATTTCGCAAACAGGAAGAAAGCAGTAAAGAAAAATCCTATGGTGAATACATACTGCCCCACGTCATAGATCGTCGGATGGAACCTGCTCCAGCTCGAAGGCAGGTAGTCCTGGTGCAGACAGATCACGATAATACAGAACCGTTCGAACCACATACCGATGTTGACAATAATGGAAATGATAAAGGATGCGACGATGTTCGTCCTGACCTTTCTTATCCACAGCGTTTGCGGCGTAATGATATTGCACAGGATCAACGACCAGAAAGCCCAGTCGTACGCACCTGTGGCAGCACCCCACGACATGTAGGTGTAGTGCTCATAATTACCCATCGCGTACCAGGCAATAAAGAATTCAGAGATATAGGCCACCGCCACGATACCGCCGGTCACGATAATGATGATGTTCATCAGTTCAATATGGTGGATCGTGATGTAGTCTTCCAGTTTCATCACCTTTCGTGTGATCAGCAGCAGCGTCTGAACCATTGCAAACCCGGAGAAGATGGCACCGGCAACGAAGTAAGGCGGATAGATGGTACTGTGCCAGCCGGGAACGACGGAAGTAGCAAAGTCCATGGATACAATGGTGTGGACCGACAACACAAGCGGTGTGGCGAGGCCCGCGAGGATCAGTGCAACTGATTCATAACGGGACCATGTCTTGGCACCGCCCTGCCAGCCAAAGCTCAGCGCATTGTAAATCGCGGCGCGCGTGTTGTTGCCTGATACAATCGCCCGGTTGCGGATCGTGGCAAAGTCAGGAATAAGTCCGATGTACCAAAACACAAGCGACACGGTGAAGTAAGTCGAGATCGCAAAAACGTCCCAGAGCAGCGGTGAGTTAAAGTTTACCCACAGCGAACCAAAGGTGTTCGGTAGTGGCAGCGCCCAGTAAAAGCCCAGCCAGAGGCGGCCCATGTGGAACAACGGAAACGTGGCAGCACAAATAACCGCGAAAATCGTCATGGCTTCCGCTGCGCGGTTGATCGACATTCTCCAGCGCTGACGGAACAACAAGAGGATCGCGGAGATCAGCGTGCCCGCGTGACCGATACCGACCCACCAGACGAAGTTGGTGATATCCCACGCCCAACCGATCGTTTTGTTGAGTCCCCAGACCCCGATGCCCTCCCACAGGAGAACGCAGGTGCAGTAGAATCCCAACGCCAGCAACGTCAGTGAAACCGCCATGGCCATGTACCAGAGTTTGGTCGGCTTCCCTTCAACATGGCGGCTGATGTCATGGGATACGTCCTTCAGGGTCTTACCACCCGTTACCAGAGTTTCGCGAATTGCGGCAGTTACTTGCATTGTCGTTGTATAGCGTTATCCTTGTTCCGAAAAATATTAAGCGTTTGCGTTGTCCTTGTTCCTCACTTTCGCCAGGTAGAATATGTTCGGACGCGTATTGATTTCTTCCAGTGCACTGTAGGCCCGCACATTGTCGGATTCCTTGTCGTTTACGTAAGGCCTGTCGGGGTACAGCGGCCGTACCTTCAGGTGCTTGGCGATCCGGCTTTCCGGGTCGTTCATATCGCCGAAAAGGATCGCACCCGTAGTACACGCCGCAGCGCATGCAGTTACTACTTCGCCGTCCTTAAGCGGCCTTTTCTCTTTCTTCGCTGCAAGCTTGCCGGCCTGAATGCGCTGTACGCAGAAGCTGCACTTCTCCATGACACCGCGTGAACGCACGGTAACATCGGGGTTGAGCACCATCTTGCCCAGGTCTGTATTCATCGCCGGATTAACCGAAGCAAAGTCTTTGTTGTCGTGATACTTGAACCAGTTGAAGCGCCTTACTTTGTACGGACAGTTGTTGGCACAATAGCGGGTACCGATACAACGGTTGTACACCATCTGGTTAAGCCCTTCCGTGCTGTGTGTAGTTGCCACTACCGGACACACCGTCTCACACGGCGCGTTGTTACAATGCTGACAAAGCATCGGCTGGAAGACGACTTCAGGATTCTCGGCCGCAATTTCGGCACCCTTGAGATCGTCAGGCGCAGCATCGCTGCTGTAGTACCGGTCGATGCGTAACCACATCATGTCGCGACGGTTGATTACTTCTTCGCGGCCAACAAGCGCTACGTTGTTTTCTACGTTACAAGCGACAATACAGGCGCCACATCCGACGCAGCTGTTCAGGTCTATGGCCATACCCCAATGATGGCCCTTGTAGTCGTGATTTTTCCAAAGCGTCAGCTTCTCCGGGTCGATCTGATGATCTTCCGTCTTCCATGTCTTGGTTTTAGGGGCAAATTTTTCTTTCGCAAAAGTACCGTCGGCAAATTCTTCGATGGTGGTTTCCTGGATCACGGACCTCCTGCCCATATGCGTACTCTGCACCTGCGTCTGCGCAAGTTGATAGTCTTCGTTATCGTGAATCTCGAACGTCGCACCCGTGGCGATAAAGTTCAGCGAGCCGTTCAACATGGTCACCAACGGATAGACGTTGACACCGATGTTGTCAGCTACCTTTCCTGCTCTGGTCCGTCCATAGCCCAACGCTACCCCTATCGTACCAGGTGTCTGACCTGGCTGGATCATCACGGGCAACTTGATCTCTCTGCCGTTCACCTTGGCGGTGGCGTATTTCGTATGGCTTTCATCGAATGAGATATTGGCCGCATCCTTTACAGCTACCGTAAAATAGTTGTCCCATACCACTTTCGTGATCGGGTCGGGAAGTTCCTGCAGCAAAGGGTTGTTCGCCTGCGAGCCATTTCCAACAGTGCTGTTGGCGTAAATGACCACTTCCACTCCTTCAGATTTGTAGTTGCTGGCAATAGCGCTTGCCGCGGCGCTGACATTTCCACTGAAAGAAATCGCGACCGGCGTAACAGGAAGTTCATACACGCCATCGTACAAGCACTTATCCCAGAACGTCTGGAACTCGGCATCGCCTCCGTTAAAGAAGCGTGTCTTCCAATTATTCTTGACAAACTCGAAGTAGTCAGTCTGCTCCTCCTCTGCCCACACGAGCAGGCTCTCTTGTGCGGCGCGCGTCTTGAAGATCGGGGTGATCGCGGGTTGCACAAGGCTGAAGTGATTGCGCTTCGGCTCGGCGTCGTTCCACGACTCGAGGTAATGGTGATCAGGCGCCAGAAACTGACATTGCGCACCCGTTTCTTCTTCTTTGTATCCAGTGATGACGGACAGGGAAAGGTTCTTCAGGGCCTCACCGAGTTCGGCTCCCCTGGGATGGTCGTATACCGGGTTGCAGTTGTAGAAGATCACACCCTGCACGCGGTTGGCCACCACATCGCTGATGAAAGCGTCCATCGCCTGGTCGTTACCATTGCGATAGTTGACCGGTAAGTGCGGAAGGATGGTCGTTCCGTAGCTGCCGAGCATATCGTTGATCGCATTGACGACCGTTTGAATGGCGCTGTCGTTCGATCCGGCAACGACCAATGCTTTGCCACGGTTCTGCCACAGTTCGTTGGCAGCCTTCTCCAGGTAGGGCTTTTCGACGCCGCCACTAACGGAAGGCCTACCCGCTTTCGCGGCAATGAGGTTGTACAGTTGGACAACAACCGCCCCTTCTTCAGAAGGTTTGATCGGCGTGCGGTAGTCCGCATTCGCGCCCGTCATACTCAGTATCGACTCAAACTGATAGTGGCGCGACATCGTTTTTGTATTCTCGCCGACTTCGCGGCCCTGTGCGTATTGCTTTTGATTCTCAATGGTCGATCCCCAGCTTCCCAGGAAATCGGCGGCCACGCTGACGATGGTGGATGCTTTGCTGAAATCGTAAGACGGAACCATCGGGGCGCCGAAAGATTCAGCATGCGCTTTCCATATACCGTATTGAGAAACCTGATCGTACTGAATAAGCTGCGTCGTCGGGAACTTCGACTTGAACCGGTCGATGACGGCTAGCGTACTCGGGCTGATGATAGAATTGCTGACGATGCGGATCTGGCCACCGCTTCGCGCGATGCCGTTAAGCTTGGAAATGATCTGCGCATCCATGTCACTCCACTCGATTCTTTTTCCAGATGCTTTCGGTCCGCGGAGGCGATCATTGTCATAAAGCGAGAGCACGGAGGCTTCAACCTGGGCGCTGGTGCCACCGCGCGTGACCGATGACAACGCATTGCCGTCGACTTTAATAGGACGACCTTCGCGTGTCTTCACGACGATGCTGCAATAGTCACCGCCGTTGATATAAGTGGAAGCGTAATAGTTGGGAACGCTGGCCAGGACATCTTCCGGATTGTGGACAAAGGGAATGGCGTTGCGAACAGGAGCATCGCACGCCGCAAGGGAAACAGCGGCCACACCGAAGCCCATCATCTTCAAAAAATCCCTCCTGGAGTGACCCAGATTTTCTTCCGGTCCCGGATCAGGGCCAAACTCGTCCTGTGCGTTCTTGACGAACGATGTGCTGTTGGTCAGTTGGCCGATGCCGTTCCAGTATATTTTCTTAGATTCCATATCTCGTGTTATCGCGAACTTGTATAATTATTGAGTCGCCCCGCCGCGGTACAATGCACGTCGATCCGGCTCATCTGTAATAATCTTTTCAAATCCTGTTGACCCGATATCGCCCAACCGGTCAATAGTGACACTTGGCGCATTCCAATCCGCCGATATCCTCCACGGTCATCGCACCTTTGCCACTGCTTTCATGCAGTTCCAGAAGTTTATCGTAGTACGCATTACCTCTTGAGTTTACCTCCGTTGTGCGGTGACAATCGATACACCATCCCATCGTCAGAAGTGAGTGCTGACGCACTACGTCCATCTCCTTGATCGGACCATGGCACGTTTCGCAGTCAATGCCTCCTACGGCGACGTGTTGAGAGTGATTGAAGTAGGCGAGGTCGGGAAGGTTGTGAACACGGACCCATTCGATCGGCTTGTTCTCGTTATAGGCCTTAAGGATCTTGCCGATCTCCGTTTCTCCGGTAAGCGTACCGGACTTGATTTGATTGTGGCAGTTCATACAGACGTTCACCGAAGGGATCGTCGCGTTCTTGCCTCTCGCTACGCCGATGTGACAATACTGGCAGTCAATTTCATATTGACCTGCGTGAATCTTGTGTGAAAATGCAATGGGTTGTTCCGGAGCATAGCCAATCTGAACACCCACTGAATAAAGGGTATTGATCACCGCCTTGAAACCCAGCGCTGCCACGATGAAGGCAACGACGAAGATGACGCCGCGGTGACGGGCAATAGCCCCTATGTCCACCTTGCGGTGAACAACTGCTTTTTCTTCTTCCGTCAGGTCGCGCTGTTCGAGGAAGCGCTTGATGGCAGACAAGAGGAAAAGCAATATAACAATGAGTAAAACCAGGATGATCACCATCCCGACAAGAATGAGATTGAGGTACTCAGGCGCGCCTCCCTGTGGCTGCCCGGCCGGAGCTTGCGGTCCTGCTGACGCGGGTTCGGCCGCCGGCTTTTCCGCTTCGGCTTTAACGTAGCCAAGTATGTTCATGATGTCCTCGTCCTTGAGAGAAGAGAAGGACGTCATCATCACCTTATTGTATTCGTTGAAAAGGTTTACTGCGTACTCATCCCCGCTTGCAATGACGGCGGATGAATTGTGGATGAAGTCTTTAATCCATTGAATGGAAGGAGCGCGGTCGTAGACGCCGGCAAGCGGAGGACCGATAAGGCGCGTATCAACACGGTGGCAAGTCTTGCAATTCGTATCAAACAATTGTTTTCCAGCCGCGATGGAAGCTTCGTCTGTCGGAATTTCCTGAGCGAAACCTGTAATAGTAATGACTGCAAAAACAAATGAGAGTAGAAGGGACTTGAGCGCGGGGCAGTAATGATTTATAGTCATGTCAGGTTAGTGTCCGTTTCGAAAAACAAGTGCGCACAAATCTACTATTGGAATGCATTTTTTCAAATTATTTCCCTTGACGAGGATGTTTTTTTGCGCGTAACACATGCGTTCCGATTGTATTATCGGGGGCGAAAGTAATGACAAAAATGAACCGAGTGTTGGGAAAAAAGTAATTTAGAATAATTACAAATAATCATGTAGTCATGTCAACCGCGACCATCAGCGGGCTGTTTGCGGCAGACTTAAGATATAAGTTGCAACGCAACGGTATGGCTGGTGGTCGGGCAATGAAAACGCAGCAAAACCCGGCAACCGATGCCCCGGATTTCGTTCGGCGCACACCCTCCTACTCCTCCGGTGGCTGCCCCCATAGCCGTCAGCGCGAAGAAGCCTAGCTTGTCCGGATGCCGGCCACCCCGAACTCAGAACCGGGCAGCCCGAACCAGCGATGTCGGAAGGACAATCGAAAGCCGAAAAACCGGGCATTCAGGGTCGAAAATACCGTCAAATAATAAAGGATAAATTTGTCCGAAATATTTTAAACGTCTACTTTTGTGCACGTCAAACGGCTTGAAAAGTGGCCTTAAACACTCAAAAGAGCCACTCTTTCAGCAAAAGGCGCGGCTTTGGCCGCTATAACGGATAAAAAGGTCTTAAATTCCAGTAATGAAGAAGAAAATCCTGCTCCTCGCGACTGCGGCCCTGCCGGTACAGGTCTTCGCCCAGGCAGACACAGCCATCACGACCGAAAACTGGTTGTCGAGCCCGGGGATCATCGGCACCTTCGTGCTCATCGCCGTGGTGCTCATCCTCGCCATCATCATCATGGCCGCACGGTTTGCGGCCTATCTTGACACCTTCCGTAAGGACAAAATCAAAAAGGACCGCCTGGCCCTCCGGGAAACGCTCATCGCGCTCGACGAAAGCGAAATCGACGCCATCCTGCTCAAAAGAAAATCTGCACTCCAGTTCAAACTCAAAGGCACCGAACTGGGTAGCAACATCCCGGTGACCGACGACAAAGGCCTCGTCAATCAGGTTACCCACTCCCCGGACAACCCGCTGTTTGACGACAAGCAAAAATCGCCGGTCAGCATTGAGACCCCGGCGGCGCTCAAGAAAATCGTGATCTGGTATCTCGGTGCGGCCACCATGTGGTTAGTGGTCGGAACGCTGATCGGCCAGTACCTCGGCATGAAATTCGTCTGGCCCGAAATCGACACGGTGTCCTGGCTGTCGTTCGGCCGGTTACGACCCGTGCACACGAACACGGTCTTTTGGGGCTGGGCCTCGCTCGGAATGATCGGCCTCGCCTATTTCGTGATCGCCCGCACCTCGAACACAACGATCTACAGCCGCAAACTCGCCTGGCGTGCTTTCTGGCTGATCAACCTATCGGTCCTGATCGGCGATCTCTGCCTAATGGGTGGCATCAACAACGGCGGAGGCGAATACCGTGAGTTCATCTGGCCTGTAATGCTGCTCTTCGCTTCAGCGCTCGTCCTTACCCTTTACAACTTTTACAAAACCATCGCTCAACGAAAGATCTCGGAAATCTACATCTCCAACTGGTTCATCCTTGCCGGCCTGATCTGGACGCTGACGCTGGTGACCATCGCCTACATTCCCGGATTGCAAAACGGACTCAGCGAAACGGTAATCCAGGGGTATTATATGCACCAGGGTGTTGGCATGTGGTTCATGACCTTTACGCTCGGGCTGGTTTACTACTACCTCCCGGCGGCACTAAACAAACCTATTTACAGCTATGCCCTCGGCGTGCTCGCGTTCTGGACGCAAATGCTGTTTTACACCCTCATCGGTACACACCACTTTGTGTTCAGTCCCCTACCCTGGTGGTTGCAAACGATAGCCATTGTATTCAGCGCCGGGATGTTCATCCCCGTGGTAGCGGGCAGCACCAATTTTCTGATGACGATGAAGGGTAGCTGGAACCACATTTCGAGAAGCTACGTGCTGCCGTTCTTCCTGGTGGGCGTCGTCTTTTATTTCGTCGGCTCCACACAGGGAAGTCTGCAGGCCTTCCGGTTCACCAACTTCGTGTGGCACTTTACTGATTTCAACGTTGCTCACTCGCACATGACCATGTATGGCATCATCACCTTCCTGCTATGGGCATGCGCCTATCACATTATTCCCAAACTCACCGGTCGTGAACCGTCGCAGGTACTGGTCGGTGCACATTTCTGGCTGGCCTTCATCGGTTTGTTCGCCTACATGATCTCGATGATGGCCGGCGGTACGCTCAAGGGCCTCAGCTGGATTGAAGGCAATGCCTTTATCGAGTCAGTCGTGATGATGAAATCATACTGGGTATGGCGCGCGATCGGTGGAACGCTGATGTTCACTTCGCACCTGATTTTCGGTTATAATTTTTATTCGATGGTGAAGAAAGAAAATCCCATAGCAGAAGAAGTGCCCGCCACTCCCGCGACTTCGCCTGCAGAATTAAATGAAGTAACATTATTTTAACTACGATCGAGGATGTTTAATTTTCAAAAGGACCATAAGAAGCTCGTTACCACGGCCGCGCTGGTGTACGTGGCGCTCAGCTTTCTCATCGCCGTGATGCCGGCATGGCAGATGAAAGATATCGAACCGTTGCCCCACCAGCCGGAGCTCAGTGATGCTGCACTACGCGGACTTCATATATACGTGCGGGAAAACTGTATGGCCTGCCATACCCAGCAGGTGCGCAACATTTCCATGGATAAGGTATGGGGTGACCGGCCTTCCATGCCTTCCGACTATTTCTATAGTAAGCAACGGCTCAGCGTCTGGCAGCAATCGGCTTCGTTGTTGGGCAGCGAACGTACCGGTCCCGACTTGACCAACATCGGCCAACGGCAGCCCGGAAGGGATTGGCACCTCCTCCACTTTTATAATCCGCGCATTGTCGTTGCAGAATCGGTGATGCCTGGGTATCCGTGGATGTTTGAAGAAAAGGATGCTTCGGCAGTGAAGTCCACCGACGTGGTCGTGCCGGTACCTGCGAAGTTTTTCGGCAAGAAGGACAAGAAGATTGTGGCGAAAGACGAACTACTTGACCTGATCGCCTACGTGCAGACACTGAAGCAAACCCCGCTTCCGGGAAGCGAGGGTATACCGTTCATTGAATCGAAGCGTGAGGCGCAAGGTGACGACGCCCCGGCGGGTTCGGCAGCTGCCGGACTTGCCGATGGCAAGAAACTCTACATGCAGAATTGTGCCGCGTGCCATCAAGCGAACGGCGAAGGACTTCAAGGCGCGTTTCCGCCACTTAAAGGAAGCCCGGTCGTACGCGATAAAGATCCGGATTTCATGGTGCGCATAGTGCTGCAGGGATATGACGCCCGGCCGGAGTATGCACAGATGCCGGGATTCGCCGCCCAGCTTTCAGATGACGAGATCGCTGCAATCATCTCACATGAACGTGCCAGTTGGGGCAACAACGCAGCACCGGTGACGGCCGAAACGGTAAAAGCCATTCGCGAAGCAGTAATGAATGAAAACAACCCATAAGAGATGAAGAAAAAAATTGCACTGTACCTGTTGTTGCTCGTTTGCGGGCCGGCCGCCTTTGCCTGCCCCCTTTGCAAGGAAAATCAGCCCGAAGTGCTTCAAAATATTACACACGGTGCCGGTCCCACAGGAATGGTGGATTACATCATCACCTGGACGGCAGTGGTGCTCGTTACCGTCACACTGATCCTGAGCATTAAATTTTTGATCCGCCCTAAAGAATCACGCGCGGACCACATAAAAAATATCGTTTTGAATCAGCACTAAACAGATGGAAGACAAGAGAATCATCAAAGTATTTCTGGATGACGAGGCCAAACCGTTTGCAGAGTTTGCTCCTCCGGTGAAATTCGTCCTCGATACCACCCGTATTCCAGATGGCAAGCACCACCTCAGGATAATCGCGCGCTCGTCCAGCGGCGCCGAAGGGGTAAAAGTTATTCCCTTCGAAGTGCGCAACGGTCCGGACATCTCCGTAGTGGGCCTTCGCGAACACGAAGTGGTCGACACCCAACTGCCGATCACCATCAACGCGTATGGAAGCGAAACCAACGACGCCTTCATTGTCAGGGGGTCTGAAACACCGAAGGCGATCCCTGCCTGGGTGTGGGCGTTGGTCATTTCCTTCGTCGGCTTTGCGTTTTTTTATTTGATCATGTATTGGCAACCCACATTGTATCGATCGTTTTTCTAATGGCCAGCGAAATATGCGACCATTACCGGAATCATTCCGATACAATCTTGTTATAAAGGAAACCACAAACAACACGAACTTATGACGACCATAGAAAACAAATCGGTAGGCGAAATTGTCGCAGAAGACTATCGCGCCGCGCAAATATTCAAGGACCACGGTATCGACTTTTGCTGCAAAGGCAACCGCTCCATACAGGAAGTGTGTGAGGCACAAAACCTGTCAGCGGAAACACTGTTGGAAGAGATTGGAAACCTGAAAAGTCAGTCCTCGCAAGGCGGCCATGATTACCAGTCGTGGCCTCTTGACCTGCTGGCAGATTACATTCAAAAGAAACACCATCGCTATGTCGATGAAAAAATCCCGGTGATCAAGGCATACCTCGAAAAACTTTGCCGCGTTCATGGCGAGCGCCATCCCGAGCTGTTTGAAATCACCGAACTGTTCAAGATCTCCGGTGGCGAATTCACCGTGCACATGAAAAAAGAAGAATTCATCCTCTTCCCATTCATTCGCAAAATGGTAAATGCGTCGTCGGCCGAAGCGCTTCCACAGCCACAATTCGGGTCGGTTGAAAATCCCATCGACATGATGAAGCATGACCATGACGGCGAAGGTGAACGTTTCCGGAAAATTTCCGCGCTAAGCAACGGTTACACCCCTCCGGAAGATGCTTGTGCGACGTACAATGTTACTTACGCGCTGCTGAAGGAATTCGAGGAAGACCTGCATCTGCACATCCACCTGGAGAACAACATCCTTTTTCCGAAGTCAATCGCATTGGAAAAGCAACTACGTGGCTAAACGTGGCGAGATAAAGATCAAGCGCATTTATGAACCGGCGCAAAAGGGGGATGGTTATCGCATCCTCATCGACCGGTTGTGGCCCCGTGGCGTGAAGAAAGAAGAGGCGCGCCTCGACGAATGGAACAAGTCACTGGCACCATCGGCTGACCTGCGTAAATGGTTTGATCACAAGCCCGAGCGCTACAAAACATTTTCATCGCGGTATCGAAAGGAACTCGCCGCCCAGGCGGCCGAACTTGAGCGTATTCGGTCGGTCTCCAAGGATCGCACGGTAACACTGCTGTTTGCGGTCAAAGAGCCTTCATTGAGTCATGCTCCTATCCTTCGGGAGATCCTGGAACAATTGAACACCTAAAGAGCAGAACTAAAAACAGAGATGGAAGCTTCACAACAGCTGTAAACCGGCCTGCCGGGCGGACGATTTGCCACACATGGAAATTCCTGCACGTTACTCAGTAAAATCCATATCTTGCGCAAATACTGGTCAGTTGACGATTGATGAAGCGTTTCCTTTTCATACTTTTTGTTCTTGTTCTACGGATACCCGCGTCTGCGCAGGATGTCGATCAGAAGCCGGCATCGGATGCGCTGCGCTACATCGATGCGTGGCTTGAAGCGCAGCAGGTCTATGACCATCTTCCCGGACTCTCTGTCGGCATCGTAAAAGATCAGGAACTCATCTGGAGCAAAGGATATGGATTTTCTGACTTAAAGAAAAAAACGCCGGCTACACCACAGACCCTTTACAGCATTTGTTCGATCACCAAGCTGTTCACCTCGATCGCTGTTATGCAGCTGTACGAGCAGGGACTACTTCGCCTGGACGATTCCCTGTCTACCGTGTTGCCCGAAGTAAATATCCACCAGCAATTTCAGGACAGCGGCCCCATCACCATCCGCAGTCTCCTCACCCATTCATCGGGCCTTCCGCGCGAGGCGGATTTCCCCTACTGGAGCGGCCCCGAGTACCAGTTTCCTACAAAAGAACAGTTTTACGCCAAACTTGATAGTCAGCAGACCATTTATCCGGCATCGAGGTATTTCCAGTACAGCAACCTGGGCATGACATTGCTGGGACGGATCATCGAAAAAATTTCCAACCTTCCTTACGAGGTATACATCGAAGAAAATATTCTGAAGCCACTGCGTTTGAAAAGCACCTATCCCAACCTGCCGCGTGAGTTGTGGGGCAACAGGTTAGCCACCGGGTACTCCTCGCTCACGCGCCAGGGTACACGTGAAACCGTGCCCTTGTTCGACACGAAGGCCCTGCAGGCAGCCGCCGGATACTCGTCAACGGTAGAAGACCTTGCACGGTTCGCCGAATGGCAATTCCGGCTGTTGAAAAACGGCGGCAAGGAAATTTTGAATGCGTCCACTCTTCGCGATATGCAGCGTGTGCATTGGGTAGACCCCGACTGGAAGATCCATTGGGGATTGGGCTTCGTCGTTTTCCAACATGGCTCGAGTACCCTTACAGGTCATTGGGGCACTTGCCCGGGATACCGAAGCATCCTGTTAATGGATCCGGCTGAAAAGCTCGCCTTCATCGTGCTGGTCAATGCCATGGAAAATCCGTGGCGCTACGCGAGTCAGATTCGAAATATCCTCCTCAAGGGAGAAGGCGAACGTGTCAGTTCCGCGGACACCGTGGACCTGGAACCGTATCTCGGCACTTACGACGCTCAACCATTTGACTCTGAAAAAAAGGTACTCAGCTGGTATGGCCACCTGGCCATCCTGGAGCTGCCCACAGACAGTCCACTTGAAAACATGACGCTCCTGCAGCACATCTCCGGTGACACCTTTCGCCGCATACGCCGTGACGACGCCCTGGGTGAGGAAGTCTTTTTCGAACGCGATGAAAAGACTGGCGCCGTCATCAGAATGTGGTCGCGCAGCAACTTTGCAAGAAAGCTTAAATAATTTACCATAAGCCCTGCCATGAAATCATCGGGTTACGATCGATCAAGAAGAACCTTTATTCGTATATCGGCGCTGACGGCTGCGGCCGGCTGGCTTCCGCTCAAAGGGGCGGCGGCATGGGCGCCCGAAAGCCCGTCTGCTAACCCGGAACCGCTGAAGGTTTCGGTGTTTTCAAAGCATCTGCAGTTTTTGAATTACCGTGACCTGGCGGAAGCTGCGGCGGAGATCGGCTTTGACGGCATCGATCTCACGGTGCGCCCCCGAGGACATGTGCTGCCTGAGCGCGTAGCCGACGACTTGCCGCGTGCGGTGGAGGCGATACGCAACGCGCAGCTGTCGCCTGTAATGATGACGACCGCGGTGCAAGACGCGACTGATGCTGTCGACCGGAAAGTGCTGGAAACCGCCGCGAAACTCGGCATCGGCTATTACCGGATGAACTGGCTGCGCTATCCTGAAGAGAAGAGCATCCCGGAGGCAGTTCAGCAGTTTCAGCAGACCGTGAAAGCACTCGGCGCCCTTAACAAAAAGCTGGGCATCACCGGATGTTACCAGAACCACTCAGGCAATCTGGCTGGCGCGTCGCTTTGGGAGCTTTGGGACATTGTGCACGAGGCCGATGCGCAAGCGATGGGCGTGCAATATGATATCCGGCATGCAGTAGTTGAGGGCGGGATGTCGTGGAAGAATGGTTTACGCCTGATCAGTCCGCGGATCAAAACCCTCGCTATCAAAGATTTCGTCTGGCAAAAACGCAACGGCACCTATGCCGCACAAAACGTACCGCTGGGCGAAGGCATGGTTGACTTCAAAGCATACTTTGCGCTGTTGAAAGCATATCGCATCAACGTCCCCGTTTCCCTGCACTACGAGTATCCACTGGGCGGCGCGGAGCGCGGGTCAACAGAAATCAACGTCGACCCCAAAGTGGTCTTTGGCGCCATGAAAAGAGACCTCCAGTGGCTGCACAGGATGTGGGGGGAGGGTTAGGTTGCAGAGTTGCAGGTTGCAGAGTTGCAGGTTGCAGGCGTGAGCCCGAAGGGCAACTTCCGGGAAGTTTTGAACTT